>JABCSI010000100.1 GCA_018238965.1 Promethearchaeota archaeon | reverse complement strand
AAGAAGTAAAAACTAATTCGTAGATAATAAAGGTTATCCATAAATTTTTTTTATCCTTAACATCCTCTGTATTTTATTCTTACTTATCGATTGGAAATATTAAAAATTTTAACGCTCTCTTTTTGATTAATTAAAAATACGGAAAAGTGTGAGGTGAGTTGCTATAAGGCGACATCCCTCACGTGATTGCAAAATTGCGATCACAATTATAAATTAGTAATTTTGTGTATTTAAACCTAAAGATTTGACAAATTGATAATTGTAACGCTCTCTGGTGTTAATATTTTGGTCGATAAATCGATCACAGCACACGTGGGAGTTCCGGATAAATATCCGCATGCTTCTCCCGGATTTATGATCAAGGTTTTTTGATACTTTTCAATTTTAACTTCGTGGGTATGTCCTGTTAGAACCAACGCATAATCTTGGGAATGAATGATATTCTGAAGGATCCGAGCATCGGTGCCATGATAAATTGCTATCCTATGGCCATTAAGTTCCATTTCATGAAATTCCCCGAAAATTTTCAATGTTTTTCCCAAAATCTTGTGCAGACCTCCCCGTTCACCATCATTGTTTCCAAAAACTCCAACGGCTTCAATATTAGTCGATTCAAGCGCCTTCATAGCCCTCACCACAAAGGGTGCGACGTAATCCCCACAATGAATTATCTTCTCAACACCTTCAGTGATAAAAAAATCGATGGTCTTGGTGATGTTTGACATATGATCATGAGAATCCGATAATACCCCTATCTTCATAAAGATGAATATCTCCTTTTTGTCTTTTATTTGTTCCTATTGGGTATCCTACAAAGTTATATGCTTCATTATGTGGGGTGATGTGAGGGAGAGGGGGAAGTTTTTTTATTTGGGTAAATTTTACTAAGATAATTTGTCGTGAAGGTAATAATCGCCGTGGAACCCACCAAACCTGATATATATTCCTATTCTGTAGCGGAGTTAGAAGAGATTGTTGTTTCTCGCTTTAACCAACCGAAATTTCGTGGAAAGCAAATTTTTCAATGGCTATATAAAGGTATTTCTGCATTCCAGGAAATGTCGAATCTCCCGCAAGAATTCCGTGACAGATTGGAACGAGAATTTCGATTTGGGCACCTTTCCTTAATTAAGAAGCATATTTCTCAAGATCAGACCGAAAAATATTTGGTAGCATGTGCCGACCACCATCGCATCGAAATTGTGAAAATGGAATATCATCACGGGATTTCGGCCTGTTTATCTACCCAAGTAGGATGTAAAATGCATTGTGCTTTCTGCGCCTCCGGGAAAGATGGATTTTTTCGCAACTTAACCGCAGCAGAAATGATAGAGCAGATCCTATTTATACAAGCCCAAACCAAAAAAAGGGTCGCTTCGGTGGTTTTAATGGGCTCGGGAGAACCCCTGGATAACTTTGAGGAGGTAAGTAAGTTTTTTCAATTGGTGCATGATGAGGATGGGCTTAATTTGGGCTACCGTCATATAACTCTCTCAACCTGTGGAATTGTTCCGAAAATCGCAGATTTGGCCCAATTAAACATACCTATCACTTTGGCAATATCTTTACACGCGCCCACTGATGAAATTCGGAGTATACTGGTTCCAATAAATCGAAAATATCCTATTAAACAACTGTTACAAGCGTGTCACGACTATGTCGCAGTTACTAAACGGAGGATAACTTTTGAATATTCCTTGATTCAAAATATTAACGATTCCCCCAAGATGGCGGAGAAATTAGCTTATCTACTTCAAAATTTACTCTGTCACGTTAACCTAATACCTGTTAATTCCACCCTTGCCGATTTTTCAGCCACAAAGACTTCCAATGTGCAAGAGTTTCAAAAAATTCTTCAATCCCATGGTGTTAATGCTACCATTCGACGTACCTTGGGAGATGATATTAACGCTGCATGTGGGCAGCTCAAGTGTAGTTTTAATGATAGGCAAGTGAATTAATGTATTAGTTGCTCCACGGTCAAATTTGCCAATCTTCCTCAACTTACTCGATTTAGTCTCGATTTAGTCTTTATTTAGTCTCGATGCTTCACTTGATTTTGTCACTTTTGCAATGTTTTTGTGGTAATAGGGTCATAGGAAGATAATTTAAGATCAAGTGGCTTAGAAGATGTTTATGGGGGAAACCATCGATTTTCAATCCATAATTCAAACTCTGCCGCTGATGATTTATCGGTGCAAAAACGATAGAAATTGGACCATGGAATTCGTAAGCGAAGGTGCTTTTTGTTTAACGGGCCGAAAGCCCTCTGATTTTATTAATAATAAACGCCTGGCCTATGCCGACATAATTCATCCTGACCATAAGGAAATTGTTTGGGAAAAAGTTCAATATGCAGTTGAAAATCGCATTGCCTTCCATTTAACATACATGATTATTACAGCCGAAGGTGGGGAAAAATGGGTTATGGAAGAAGGGTATGGATTGTATTCCAAGGACACCCGTGAGCTCATTGCGATTGAAGGGTATATTACCGATATTTCTAAACAAAAGGCTAAGGAATTTGAATTATTCGATAGAGTTCAATATTTGGAAAAGCAACTAAAAAATCGAGAGGTTTAGTGAAGGGGTTTTAAAAACCCCCAATTTGAAAAAATCCAATTAAGGGAAACTATTTTAAATCTCTGAATTTTCCAGAGCTTAGCATTTCGCACGGCTTCAGATATTCCTTGCCGATTTTGGCTGCGATGTCTTCCAACATCTGGGACCATTTTTCATAATGTTCTACGGCGTCTTGCATTACTCCGGGACGATTGAAACCCGCTTTCATTGTATTGTCAATAACTTCCCAGTGTTCCACCACTCCTTCTTCCAATAGGCGGCATCCTTCGTTTGCTTCGATGGCGTCGAGTAATTCTGCGGAGAGTATTCCTGCTTTTACATCTGCGTTTAGCTTTGGCCTTCCTTGGGTCCAATCGAAAAATCCTTGCCCTGATTTCCTGCCATATTTGCCATCTGCCACCAATTTCTTATAGGCAAGTCCAGGAGTAAAATCTGGGGATAAGGTCTTGGCATAGTATTCGTTAATATGAAGATAGGTGTCATGGCCAACATAGTCTCCTAATTCTAGAAAACCCATTGGGGATCCTGGCTTCATAGTATCTGCATTTAACGCTTCGTAGGAAATTCCTTTCGAAGCTGCTTCATCAAAAGCCCAATTCATTAAAACAAATCCCGGCGCTATCATCCGATTAGCGATAAATCCTGGGCGATCCTTCAGAACAAATGGTACGTAGCGGGGTACCCGACAGGGGAGATTTGCTACCCATTCTTTGGCTATATTCATAGTTTCCTCGGAGGTTTTATCCCCTTTAATCACTTCCACCAAACTCATTAATGGAACTGGGTTGAAGAAGTGCACGCCCACGCATCTTTCTGGGTGCTTCGTTACCTCTGTTATATTTGTGATACTCATTGAGGACGTGTTTGTTGCCAAAATACAGTGGCTTGGGGCATTTTCGTCGCAGGTTTTGAATACCGATTGCTTAATTTTCAAGTTTTCGATAACTGCCTCAATCACAATATCCGCATCCTTAACGGCATCGGCAAGTTCTGTTGTTTGTCGAATTTTATCTACCAAACTTTGGGCGGTAACGCCTTCTCCCAGCTTTCCTTTCTGTTCTAATCGTCCCAATCCCTTCAAAATACTTTTAATTCCTTTATCAATGTATTCCTGTTTGATATCGACTAAAGTGACCGAGTATCCTGATTGAATAGATACTTGGGCTATTCCGGCGCCCATCAAACCCGCACCGATAACTACAATATTTTTTACTGTTGACATTTTTTCTCTCATATCCGATAACTCTTGGGTATATAGAGATTTTGTCTGGGGCATTTAAACCTTTTTTTACCAATCCCCCGAAACGTTTTGGGTGCTCCTTGCTCCTCTGTGGGAGTATATTGACTTTAATCCCAAATACCAAAAAAATCAATTTTGTATCTACACAAATGGAAATTATTCTTGAATAAAATTGTAATTATTCTAATATATTAATATTAAATGTTCTTCCACCGTGATTAAATTAGTTAACAATTCCGAGAATGAACTTACATGACCAACATAGAAATAGACTTTGCCACCTTCCTTCCAACTCTCTCCACCTTCTACAATTATTTCGAGATTTTAAAAGCACACAATTTCATTCATGATATTGAGGTAGTCAATCATGAAAATGGTGATGCAATGTTAAGGGTTCTGCGGAAAGATAATCTCAATCTTTTTTAATCCAACGGCTATTTAATAACAATCTATCACAATTCCCCCATAACCAATCACATAAACCCCCTGGGGAAGAGGTTTGTTGTTTACCCTCTTCCTCGCAACCTTTTTCTTTTGGATACTTTTCCTTCGGAGTGAAATTTTCTTCAAAATTTTTCTTCAAGGTTTTTTTCAAGAACTTTCTTCTTTGGGATAGGGATTTTTAAGGATTTGCAGGATTTGGTTCAAAATTGTAATAATTCGAAGTAAATGGGGACATAAAACTATAAACAATTTCCTCCACGATTATTTCTTCCGGTACGCCGCTCTTCTTCAATTTATCATAAAATTTATGTAAATCCTTAGGTGTAATTACCAATCCTTTCTTGGCATTCTTCTCAAATGCTCGCAAGTTTGAGAGATAAGAGCAGCTAATTATCTCCTGAATTTTATGAGCCCAATTTTGATCCAGATAAGAATTTTTACCATTTTGCACTCGATCTAGAAAATCGATAATTTGAATTTGATGGGAATCCCGTGCCTGGGTGGGGATGTTGATTTCTTCACGCTGACCATTATTATGATAAATGGCTACAATTTCACGTTTATCATCATTCCGCTCTAATCCACAAGTCCCTTCCGTTCCATGTATTGTAATTTCGCGATAAGTTTTTGCCCAAGATGTTTCAATTATCACGCTAACTTCGTTTTCAGAGTCCGGATCAG
The DNA here is from genome assembly GCA_018238965.1 of Promethearchaeota archaeon. Taxonomy (GTDB): domain Archaea; phylum Asgardarchaeota; class Lokiarchaeia; order Sigyniarchaeales; family Promethearchaeaceae; genus Harpocratesius. The sequence continues at coordinate 7,495 of JABCSI010000100.1, read as the reverse complement.
GATATTCAAAGATCACTTTAATCTTTGCATCATCCTCAACCATAAAATTTTGTAAATAATATTCGTTAGAACCATCGTATTGATGGAGTGTGCGTTCTTTTGTTGTTCCCCCGTTCATACGGATGGATTGGACGCTTTTTACCTGAAAAGCTGAACCCAGTATGCCATATGCCCATCCCAAAGCATGGACTCCCATATCCGAAAGAACACCGCCACCTGAAAGAGAAGGGTTGAGAAAATGGTTCTGCCAACCCCAGCTCGGATGTCCGTGTCCCAACCGAATTGAGATTTTCGTAATAGTGCCAATCTTCTTTGCGGTTATGATTGAATGTAGTTTTCGCAAAGAGGCATACCACAGGAAATTCTCGTTTAATTGGAAGAAGCCCTCTGAAGTTTCCGCAATTTCGCACATTTTTTGAGTTTCGTAGGAACACCGAGCGGCCGGTTTTTCGGTCATTACAGATTTATTCTTGGACAATGCCCATATTGCATACGGTGCATGGGTATAATTCGGGGAGCAAATATCAATGACGTCAACATGTTCGATTAGTTCTTGAACGCTGTTGTATACCTTTGCTTCCTTATTAAAAATTTGACACCGTTTTACATGAACTTCATCTTCTGGATCTTCAAGGTCTGAAGCAGAGTCATGAATTAGATTCATATATCGGGCAATTTTATCTTTCCACGCTTCGGCCCGACCTTTGATGCGATCGTAAAATCCTACAACTACAGCATTTGGATTATCTGGATAGGCTTGGACGTGGGAGCTCCAAATATCCCCGACGCCAATAATGCCAATACGCAAAATTTTGGATTGGGTTGGTTTTTTTGTCTTTGGAGATGAGTCGGTATTTTTTTGGGAGGAAGGTGAAGTAGTAATTGGATCGGTCTTTGGATCGGTTTTTGGATTAGATGTAGGATCTGATGTTTGCATAATCAATTCTCTCGGTGTCTACACTCTTGCATATATCAATAAACCCCAAAACAAAAAAAATTTTCCTTAGTCAATATTAATCAGATCACGTGATGAAAAATTGTTACCCTTAGATGAAATAGATGCCATGGATTTGCAGAATAAGACCATTTTGGAAGTGGGAACGGGAAATGGAGGCACAACCCTCGAAATTCTTGAATATATCCAAAATGAGCCCACAACCCGTCTAATTACCACCGATCTCAACGCAGTCGATCTGAATCCTTTCATCTCTCAATTTCCCGATATGAAAGAAAGACTGTCCTTCATCCAAACCGATGCTACAGAATTGCTCTCTATCAAGCCTAATTCCGTAGATATACTTATTGTGGATTATACTCTGTGTGCGATTAATTCCATTTCTGGTAAATTTCTTGACGCTTTAAATAAGTTTAAGGAAGTTTTAAAACCCAATGGACTTCTTTTGCTGGAAGAAGAATTTCCTATCGATTCCCCAAAGGGAAAAGAACATCCTTTGTGGAAAATGCAATGGCAAATCCTGAAAAGAATGGTCATCTTAGCCGGAAAATTACCCAACAATGAAATCCCGCTTGGGGATCTCAAGAAAAGTTTAAAGATCCTGAATTTTAATATAGAAAATGAAATAACAGGCATCACAACTCTAGCTTTTGAGGAAGCATATCCACATTTTCAGAATCGGATCACCCATCTGAAGAGATTTCTTCCGAATTTTTGGTCGATATGGGCGTTATCTTTATCCAAGATAAATTTCCGCATGCGGCTTAAACGCGCCCAGTTATTACATATTCCGTATTATTCTCTTTGTTGTCGTAATTTAGGTCCTAAATGATTAAATAAGCAATATTCTGCTGTTATAACTGTCATCGGGGGTTTTGATTTCTTGGATATTTTCTTCATTAGATATTAGCTGGAATAATTCTTAAAACAATCCTATATAAAGGGGAAATCTTTCACCATCCTAAGGATTCGATCAAATGGGGGATTATGTGGAAAATTCAAGATCCAAGCGTATCTGGCTTCAAATTATTCTAAATTGTCTAATTGCTGGTACAATCGCAATTTTGGGTATAATGAGTCAATATCTCGCTACGAATTATGAAAATATCGTCTTACCACTTTATATACCCGCGGGATTTTCCTATTATTTTCTGTATAAGAAATCCAAGTTTAATGCGATTGGTGTATTTCTGGGAACTTTTGTTGAGGCATACATTAATTTGGGTATTTTTCCTGTTCCATTCCCTGGTTCCTTGTTTATCACATCTATATTAATTTCGGTTGCAAATACAGTTCAACCATTATTTGCATGCCTAATGATTGAAAAGTATTGTCAAAATCATGATTTTCTTTATGATATAAGATCCATGAGTCTATTCTTTCTCTCTACAATTATTTTCTGCCTATGTGCTGGAATCATTGGGTCATTTGCTTTAATTTTAGGTAATTATGTGGACATTAGTTTTCTTTTCCCTACGATATTTAGTTGGACAGTTTCAGATGTCGCTGCGATTATCTTAATTTCTCCTGTACTCATTGAATTGAAATCATTCAGACTGACACCAAATACTTTCGGCAGAAAAGTGGAATTTTTGGCGTTTTTAGGATGTACTTCGCTTTTCCAATTACTTGTTTTGATATATCCTGCAAATGAATTCAATTTTGATTATTTTGTCATAATTCTTATTACTTGGACAGTTTTTCGCTTCTCAAAGCAAATCTCTTTAATCCATGTGTTCTGTATTTCTATATCAATTATCGCAGGCTTATATACCGGGAAAAGTCATTTCTTACAATCCGATTTTGAAAATTCTCTGCTTATGGTTCAATTGTATCTCTTTGTTATTGCCTTTACGAATTTGCTTATGATCTGCTTGATAACAGAACGAAAAAGATATTCTCAGGATTTGGAAGAAGAAGTTGAGCAAGCATTATCCAAAATCAAGATTTTAACAGGATTTCTACCAATATGCTCCTCGTGCAAAAAAATTCGAGACGAAGACGGAGATTGGCATCGTCTTGAAAATTACATAGATCATCATTCAGAAGCTAAATTCACCCACGGATATTGTCCAGAATGTATGGATAATATTTTGAAAGAATTAGATGATGCATAACCTTTTCCAAAATAATCGGAGTCCTTAATCAATCACTTGCTATCATCAGGAATTGTGTAAGATTTTCGCCAAATGGGTGTTTCCTCTATTGTGGCCCAATATTCGGTAATCTGATGGATTAACCGATCCTTAAAGGTGTAGAATGATGTAGCATAGTACTGACCCTTTTCCTCTTCACTATCTGAGTAAACCCACACAATGCTCACCGCTCCGGTTTCACAAATTTCAGCCCGTTGAAGTATCGTATGCCAACTTCCGGGATAATCCCTATTTACTTGAATGAGGGCCGATCCCGAGGGAAATTTTTCATGGGTGGTTTTCCAAATAGCCGTGAAGTCCTGGTGGAGCAAGGGTAATGCCTTTTCATATTGCTGTGCCTCGAAAAAATCCCAAAATTTTCTGACCAACTCAATTCTGTAGTCCATGGGGGTTATATTGGATTCTTAAGATTTAATAATTTCTGTGTGTTTGGAACAATATAATGGATTCCCAAGAATGGAAAGTAATTCCCGCGCCCCTGATGACAAAGTGGGCCGATGAAGTGGATTCGGAAACTCCCTTACCCGAATATCCCCGCCCCCAAATGGTGCGAGATCCCTGGTTGAACCTGAATGGATTATGGGAGTACGCAGTTTCATCGAAGAAGATCACTTCGATGCCAACTCCGCAGGGAAAAATATTGGTTCCCTTTCCACTGGAATCCGCCCTTTCGGGAGTCAGTCGTCAATTATATCCGAAAGAATTCTTATGGTATCGTCGATCGTTTCAAATTCCGAAGGACTGGAAGAAAAAACGGATCATTCTACACTTTGGTGCAGTGGATTGGGAAGCAACTGTCTTTGTTAATGGGAAGGAAGTTGGAATGCACCGGGGTGGATATACTCCCTTCTCCCTTGATATTTCTTCATTTGTCGACTACGATTCCCCCAATGTTCTTCAAGTTAAGGTCTACGATCCATCGGAGAAAGGTCGCCAACCCACGGGAAAGCAGTGGTTAAAACCTGCTCTTGTTTTCTATACTACAATTTCTGGGATATGGCAAACTGTGTGGCTGGAGGCAGTATCTGATACCTATATTCATCACTTCCATATGACTCCCCAAATTGACACAGAGCAAGTATTGGTAAAAGTTTGGGCAAATCCCGAATCGAAGGGATCCGAAATGGGTGCTAATAATCCCAAATCTCATGTAAAAATAACTATTTCGGATAAGAATCAAGTAAGTAATATTATTTCAACTGTGGAGACTCAACTTGAAACCGAGATTCTGATTGATATTCCTTCTCCCCATCTGTGGTCTCCCGAGGATCCTTATTTGTACGATATTTCCTTTGCGCTAATTGTGGATAATAAAGTTGTAGATAACGTGGATTCATATTTCGCAATGCGGAAATTTTCCTTGGAACCCGATTCCAAGGGACAAGCACGATTTCATCTCAATGGATCTCCCTTCTTCATGATTGGTCCTTTAGATCAAGGGTATTGGCCCGACGGATTATACACCGCCCCAACCGATAAAGCTCTAAGGTATGATTTGGAGATCACTAAAAAGTGTGGGTATAATATGGTCCGCAAGCATATCAAGGTCGAACCCGCTCGGTGGTATCATCACTGTGACACTATGGGGTTAATTGTTTGGCAGGATATGCCCAATGGTGGCGGTAAAAGCTTTTTCCTTCACAATGCAATTTTGAACGCACTCCATTTCAATCCACCGGATGATCGCCGGTATTGGTTCACGGGACTGGGAAAACAATCTATCAGGGATATTTTCAGGCAAGAACTGGCCGAAATGATCGATATGCTTTATAATGTGCCATCCATTGCAATCTGGGTTCCCTTTAATGAGGCATGGGGGCAATTTGACACGGTTTCTATCACGGAATGGATAAAATCCAGGGGCGGTAGCAGGTTGATCGATAGTGCTTCGGGCTGGTATGATAAAAAATGCGGAAATTTTCGCAGTATTCATGATTACATGGATAAATTCACCATAAAAGTTCCTCCCACATCAACATCACGGGGTATTGTACTGTCAGAGTGTGGAGGGTATACATATCCCGTTGAGCATCATCGTTGGGATCCCAAGAAAAAGTTCGGATATAAGAAATTTAAATCGGAGAAAGATATGGCCGATGCTTATACTAATTTAATGGAACAGATTGTCGCTCCAGCTATTTCCCAAGGGCTGAGCGGGGTGGTGTATACCCAAATCACCGATGTGGAAATTGAATATAATGGAATCATGACCTACGATCGCAAAATTCTGAAGTTCAAACCCGAATTCTTGGCAAAAATGCATCGTAAATTAATTTCCCAAGTAGATCCACACCACAATCCCACCAAATAAATAAATTGAGCTAGAAGTAAATTAATCAATTAATTAAGTGATTAAGAAAGTAAGTAAATGAAAGTGAAGAGAAAGAGAAAAAAACTTAGAGGGCAGGTATATGGTCTAAATTGCTGCACCAACTAGACTTCCGATAAAAAAGGATATGGAATAGGCGAATAACCCGACAAAAAGCATCTCCAGTCCCGATTTGAGCCAATTTGCCCCGGTCACGAATTTTTTCAATGCCCCGGCCAAAAATAATCCCCCGAAGGTAAACCCTGTGGCAACCCAGAAAATCGCCATTGGATTGGAAACGCTTTGGAGGAACAAGTAGGGCAATACTGGAAACATCGAGCCTATGATAAATGCGAAAAAGATAATGATGGCGTTTTTCCATTCGTTTTCTTGCTCCAGATCGGTGATTCCCAATTCCTCAATGACCATTTCGCGCACCCATCGATCCTTATCCAGAATGATTTGCTCCACAATCTGATCCAAAAGGTCTCCCGAAAATCCCTTATTCTTATAGATAAGGCGCACTTCTTCCTTTTCAATATCCGGCGTTAATTCGATTTCGAGGCGCTCCTGCTCGATTTCATGTTTATAGAAATCCTGTTCGGACTTTCCGCTGATAAATTCCCCTGCCGCCATACTTAAGGCTCCCGCAATGGTTGCTGCCAACAAGGTGATCAAGATTGTTTTGGGTGATTGATTTGCTCCCGCGACCCCGGCCAGCAATGCAAAGATTGAAACCACGCCGTCGTTCATCCCGAAGGTGATCTGACGGATCATCTCGCCCCCTTCGAGGTGAAATTGATCTTGATATGGTTTAGACATTTCTCTGCACCTCCAGGTAAAAATGGGGGTCGTGTTTGCACACGGGGCATATATCATTTGGTCTGTTTTCGCTGATAACTAAATTTCCGCACACCTTACAAATCCAAATTTGTTGTAGGTCGAGATCCTTGCCGAGATTGACCGCTTCGAGGGCAATTTTTAGGGCTATGGCATGGGAGAGTTCCACTTCCCTCGCCCAATCCATCGACAGATATCCCACTTTTCCATAGAGGGTTTTTCGCTCCTTCTTGATCTTTCGCAGAAAATCAGGATACATTTCCTTATATTCATACATCTCCCCATCGATAGCTGCTTGCACGTTTTTTGGAGTCTTTTTAGTTGATGCGTCATCCTTTACATCCAAGACATCCACTTCATCTAATACTATCTCGGGAGGCGATTCCTTCAGTGCCCGTTTGTGATTATTTACATGAATCTCTTCTGCACTAATTAAGGCGGTGAACAAATAGGCCACATTCGGAAAGCCCTCCTTCGCTGCGACTTCTCCGAATTTTCGATATTTATTGATGGCGTTGGATTCCCCGATTATCGCCTTTTTCAAATATTCTGCGGTGATTGACATGGTCGGATCTTCACTGAGGTTTAACTGCCGATGGGATAAAAATGCTTTCATTTAGAAGGAAAGAATTTTAGGGTGGATTGTTGTATCTTAACTAAGAATATCATGGAAAATGTATTTTTATCTCCCGAAATCATTTCAATTTTGAGACAAAAGGCAAAACAGTTTAATATGAAATTATTGGCAGTTTTTGGCTCGTATGCGAGAAATGAGCAAACATCTGACAGTGATTTAGATCTGCTTGTCCAATTCCATGAATCTCCGAGCTTGATTGGATTTATTCAAATGGAAAATGACATATCGGGGGCTTTAAACCTGAAGGTGGATTTAGTTACGAAAAATTCTCTGAATGAAAATATCCGAAATGACATTTTGTCCGAAATGCAAGTTATTTACGCATAGTATTAATATGGACAAACTTGGACACCAATTTTTTGATCTCCCTGTCCGACCCCTCCTACGCGCGAGGGGAGATTACAAATTATGTATCTTACTTTTGGTCACTTATTTACTGTTTTTTATTTTGGATTATCTATTTATCGCACATCATTTTTTATTGGTATGATCTTGGTTAGTTTCCATTTCTTGGCTGCTGAATTGAATGCTTTAAGGTGTGTTGCACCCCCATAACAGAATTCAGCGATTAAACTGTTATGGTTAGGATGTGTTTGATC
>JABCSI010000099.1 GCA_018238965.1 Promethearchaeota archaeon | reverse complement strand
TGCTAGCAACATTGATAATCTTAATTGCGATTAACCATTTCCAGAAGGAAGAATCTCTGGTGAAAACAATTGCTGCATGGACTATTTACGTTGGAAGCTTCATAGCATTCACCTTTGCTAATGTCTACATGATGCGAACCCCAGCAATGGATAAAATGTGGATGATGTATACAACATTTGTTGGTGTCTGGATTCTCGCAGTGGGCTTTGGTTTAGGTATATATATCGTCATAAAGGCATATATTGCAGAAAGGAGATTATTGAAGGCATAGAACAGGAGACCATGAAAAAAAAACTAAAAAAGGTAAATTAATATGGTAAACTTAACATCTGAAACACTACGTATCGTTCAAATCGTAATCACGCTCTGTATTATGGCGATTTTGCTTGGAACGATTTTCTTCCTGGACTATTTCAAAAAGCACGAGAAAAGAAGTCAATTCCTTGCACTGATTTCCAGTCTTTATTTATTAATGGGATCATTGCTCGTAATTGCAGTAATTGAAATCTCTGCTGTGATGACTTATCCGATGGAAATGCTTTTATTTGTGACTACAATGGTATTTATGTTCGTGATACTTGGCGCTATTTTGAAACCGGAACTGGTAAGAAAAGGAAAACTGAGAGTAGTATTCTTAGTTATACTCTTGGCACTCATTATAGTTATGATTGTTGCTTCCGTTATTTTATGGGACTCGGTTACTTACGAAAGTCTTCATATTGGTTCAATCCTTGGTCTTCCTGCTTTAATTTTGGTGACCACGGGAACTATCATCGTTATTTTCGATGAACCAAAATACGCAATCTATCATGGATTTAGCGCAGGTGGAGCATGGCTTCTCACCTTACTCAACGTTATCCTTTTATTCAGTCTATCACAGAATACGATGATTGCATACTCTGGGTGGCTACACGCACTCCACATTGTATGTGGTGGTGTCGGATTGACTTTCGGATTTGCTAGCGCATTGTTCGGTATTTCTGGACAACGTAGATTGGCAAAAGTAACCGGATACACAACCCTCGGGTGCTGGTGGTTGGCTTATTTCCTAGGATTCTTTATTGTATACGGAAATACATCAACAATATAGTAAAGGGATGAAAAAAATGACAGTAGAACAAAAATCAGAAACCTTACAGCGCTTTGTCAAAGAACTCGGAGAAATTATTCCTTCGTTCCACATAACCACCGATCCCTACGAAATCGAAGCGATATCCGGTGATCTTTCATTACTTCCAAAGTATCACTACAAATTCAAAGAAACCTATCTTGCCGACGTTATCACTCGACCGGGAGATACCGAGGAAATTTCGAAGGTTATGGCAAAATGTCGGGAATATTCACTCCCCGTAACGATTCGAGCTGCCGCAACATCTTGCTTCTCATCCAGTTCTCCAACGATGGGAGGAGTTATCATTGATATGCGCAGAATGAACAAAGTGCACGAAGTCGATGCCGACAAATTGATTGTAAAATGCGATGCCGGAATTTCGTGGATCAAACTTATTGAATCGCTTCTGGACGCCGGATTGGCACCAAAATGCTACCCCACCAGTTATAAATCTTCCTGTGTTGGAGGATATGTGGCCTCATCAGGAAAAGCAGGAGTTGGGAGTGCAAAGTTCGGTTCTATCAAGGATACCCTAATTTCGGTAACCTTCGTGAAACCAGACGGTTCGGTTGAAAAAATAACCAAGGATTCCAAAGGTGATTTGACATTTGATAATGTGGTAGAATCACTAGGAATGTATGGTGTCATCGCTGAGGTAGAAATGTCGGTAACAGAACTCAAAACTTCAATGGAAATGGTAGGATATGGGTTTAAAACCTTTGAGGCAGCCATGGGCTATTTCTTGGCAATCAAAGGCAATAATATCAATAAGCCCTTTTTCCTGTCGCTCTCCGATAAAAAATTCGAAAAATTAGCGCACAAGACTTTACCCACACGACCCTTCTTCGTTTATGCTGTGTTCTATGACGATGCAGATAAAACTGCCAAAGCTGTAGCATTCTGCAAAGAAACTGCCGATAAAGGAGATGCTCTTGTTGTTGAAGACTGGTACCTAAAGGAAAAATGGGACGATATCGCGGATACCGAGCTTACACTCGGTCGAATGTGCAATAATCCTGTTTTTCAAGAATATTTGATCGACGATAACCGGGTGCAAACCTTCTATGAGGTTTATGCTGACGAAGGCAGGAAATATGATTACAAGGACGCTTTCTACGTAATGGCTGGAAGTGGAACCAATAACCGTATTAAACTCTTTGGTCTGTCCGATATTGCAAACTCAAGGGAATTCTTTGGGATTAAGGCAAATTTCCACACCATGACTAAACAAGCCTACAAACAATCAGATAAGTTGTATACCACAGGTGTAGTAAATACCTTCTATCACCTTAAATTCAACCCAGAGGATGTGGCGAATCGGAAAGCTCTGAAAGTAAAGTTAGATCCCGATGAACTCGTGAACTCGTATCGATTTGTGAAAGCAAAGATGAAATTTTGGCGTGTCGATTTCCTATTCTGGGTCGCCAAATTCCTCTATACTGTGGTCTAAACCGAAATGATGGAGACTAAAAAACAGAAAAACTAAAAATAGGATATGATAAAATGAAAAATGATAAAAAAGTAAACACTTCTGGGCCCACCGTTTCAGGTATGTTCTCTCCCAACCGAGATAATTTATTGGACCCAATAACGGACACAGCAATGGATTTCGAGCGGTGCGTTCAATGTGGATATTGTCGCTCTGTATGTCGTGTGTACAATGCGACCTACAATGAAATGGATTACGCCGGTGGGCGGATGCGAATTCTGAAATCCCTGGCGAGGAAGGAAATTAAATTCGATAAGGACGGAATCATTGATTCAATATTTCGGTGCATGCTCTGTGGAAATTGTGCGGAAGTATGCCCTGTAGAAATTGATACAGTGGCAGTATTCCAGAAATTCCGAAAGGATGCCATCAAGATAGGAGTTCTCCCCAAAAGATTGGGCCAAATGAATGACGCAATCATGGAGAAGAAGAATCCATTTATGGAAGACGAATCTCGCTTCCGATGGGTTAAAGACTGCCCGGAAGGTAAACGAGCATTGGAACGTGGTGAGGAATTATTTAAACAAATCCGATCCGGCGATCCCAGCTCTGTTGTGCCCCGAAAAGTCGCATACTTCATTGGTTGCACAGCGGGTTACCGAAATACGGAACTCGCCATAGCCTCGAGCAAAATTTTGGAAAAACTTGGAATTGATTTCATCATGATGCCCGAAGAACAGTGCTGCGGTTCTGTATTATACCGAACCGGTTTAGAGGATAACACCATTGGATTGATTCACCATAATACGGATTTGATTCGTGAAAGTGGAGTCACCGATGTGGTCTTTTCCTGCTCTGGTTGTTATTCAACCCTGGCTCTGGAATATCCCCGCATACTTAAGGAAGAACTGGGCTTTAACTTGTATCACCTTGTCGAGTATATCCCGATGATGCTCAAGGAAAAAGGTTTGAAGGTCAAACATCCAAAGTACACCAAAGAGAACCCATTGGTGGTTACCTACCATGATCCGTGCCATTTGGGTCGCTATATGAAGAAATACGATGAACCCCGTGAATTGCTCGCCATGATGGAAGGTATCAAGCTCGTAGAGATGAAACATATCAAGGAAATGTCGCATTGTTGCGGAGCCGGAGGGGGAGTGAAAGCCCTCTACGGCGACATAGCCGGCGATATTGCCCGCGATCGTCTTGATGAAACCCAACGCTGTGTGATTCAGCTGCGTTCCGATCGGATGAAAGAGGCCGAGGAGACGGATGCTGATTATATGGTCAGCGCGTGTGTGTTTTGCAAGAATAACTTATCCCAAGCGGCCAAGGAAGACGAAGCGGCCTTGGAAGTTATGGATATTATCGAAATCTTGCAGCATTACACCTTCTACAAATAATCCAGTGAATTATTCGCACAGAATTATTCATTGTATAATTTTTTTTTACTTTCTTTCTTTAATTCGTTCATTCCCTCATTCCTACATTCATCAATTTCAATTTCCAACTTCTAATCTATTCTAATCCAGATTATAATTTCTCTGAAGGTTAAAAATAAGCAAATATATAAATATATAACAAAAAAATGCCAAAAAGGTTAATGTTTGATGCAATAACCCCTAGGGCTTCAGAACCGGAACACTGAAAGTCCATTTGCTGGTATAGAGGAAACCAAAGGCAAAACACGCCGACACCACGAGCAAAATCCAAGGAAGGAGCACAAAAATTATGGTTGGATCTGCTAAAATTCCCGAGACGTAAAACGCCAATAGCATGCCTGCTACACTTATCAAGAGGCCACCCACAGAGACCAATATCGCGGTCCACTCTTTATCCTTCATATAGACCAAAATGGGCAAAACCACAATCGCAAGTCCGCTGGGAATATGAGCCAACATCACCATTGTGGATGCAATTGGGCTTCCAATAGCCTTGGTAATTACAATTATAACGGCCATGAGAACTATAAATCCGGCATAACCCAACCCAATCTTCTTTCCGTTCTCCCCGAATATTGATTCGTAAAATAGAGCCGCTGCAAGACCGCCGGGAACAAAGACGGCTAACATAGAAATAATCGGCGTCATCAAAAGCTCATAGTCGTTGAAGAGCACAAGGAGCACCCCTGCAGCGAAAACAACGAAAAAGGCTAGGGCTATAAACAAATGTGGTAACTTCTTATTCTTTAAATAATCCAATACCAAAAATATGGTAAAGATTAGGGCCACCACGCCGGTGATCAGGAGAATAATTACTGCTCCCGGAAAACCGGTGACTGCTGTCTGTAGAAATGTCATGAAATCACTTTTTATTTTTTAATTAAGAGATATTGAAAATAGTTCAAAATTCTATCTTCTTTTTCATTTCTGTAAGAGAATTTATAAAATTTTGATTTATAATCCATAAGTCTACTGTGTAGACTTTCTTTTCTTTGCATTATCTCCAATTTGAAGGGCCTTAAAAACACGAGTTATCTTGAAAATCTCTCCAGCTGCACACATTTATTAAGAGGAAAAATGAAGACTCGCCATTAGATTTACTTACATCATCCTTTAATTAAATCAAATACATATTCAAATCGGTAGAAAATGGGATTAAGATAATTTAGATTAGAACTATAAATAACCGGATCCTATCAAAATAACACCAGCAATCAAAACCACTAACACTTTTCGTTTCATCGAATAATTTCCCTTGTATCAAAAGAATTTTAATGTGTAATGGCAAACACGCTATTTAAGACATTCTTGGTCTGCTGGGGGGTTATGCAAAAGTATTAGTACTTTAATCACAACCTTTTTCATTGGTGATTATAATAAGTACTATAAGTGGAGAACACCCCACTTGAAATTCATGGAGAACTTTATATGGGAAATGATGCAGGGGAACAAGCAATTGAATTTTTTATCAAACGAGCACAACTAGCAGCGGATACAGCCGATCACCATTATCGAGACAGAGAATTTGACAAAAGCGCCAAATTATACAGACAGGCTTATGGATTCTTTAAGAAAGCTAGAGAAAATAGACCCGATGACGCAGAAATTTTGCAAAAACTCAATTCGGTAAAAGCTAAATACCAAGATTCCGCAACCAAAGCAAAAGAAGCATAAAAAGATAAATTCAACATGCTATCTTTTTCCCACTAAAAGATAACAGTTCTATCCTCCTTTAGATTGTTTTTTGTTGATTTTTGAAAAGGGTTTTTGTATTTTAACTTCACTTGTTAATAGTGAACTAACTAAACTAAGGAAAAGGAAACAAAAAGTGTTAAAAAAGTATTTACGTGAAAGGGAATAACCCAATAAGCAATAAGTCTTAGTGGGTAAATTATATCATGCAACATCAGTCAACCAAAAAGAAAACTGTATTTAGGTAATTCACCGTTGATGCTTTAGTGAAAATATTTTTCGACTTTTTGATCAAAAAAGGAAAATAATTGGTGATTCCCATTCCAACTACCCAATATTTCTCCAAATTCTTCCACAAACATTTCCTTGATTTTAAATAATAATTTACGCAAAGTGGAATCTTTATCACGCATTTTCCCCCTGCCCACTACGAAAAATTTAGTGGGTTCCTGGAAGGGCATTATCAATATTTTGGAATCTTCCATCTTTATTGAATCAAGGGACTCGGCGGCCATGCTCTCAACGGCTGTTAAAAACCCCGAAAATAATATCGGACTTATCGTAGGTTTACCCTTCAAAGTTTGGCTTTGAATATGAACCAACGAGAGGCCCGATTTATCAATAATCCATAATTCCAATATTCGAGTTGCCATAGTGTTTCCACAAATGATATTTTCATTAATGCAATAAAAATCCGATGAGTTGAAGCTTTACGAATGTGTGTATGGTGTAATGGTGTACATTACCATTTTTCAACCGGAATATCGATTATACTCACTTCTTCCACACGATTTATTTTCAAAAACTCTGCTTTAATCTCTTCCAACGAAGCTGATATATCCACCACAGACATATAAGTTTCATAGAAGCAATTGATGTTCTCAAAGCATAATCCGGTGGTATGAATGGTACTTTTCCCCAATTTGAAATTCTTTAAGATATCCGAAATCCCCTTAACTAATTCTGGGCTGAACTCCCGAAGGCGAATCAAGATTTTTTTAATTACGGGATTTTTGCTCGGAAAGACTGAAATCTTCAAGATTTCATCGCTCGGAATAAAAATGAATAAATAATACGGCACATCTTCGAGTTTCGCCTTAACTTTCATTGGAATACAGCGATCGGATTCGAAATCTTCCCGAGAAATTAATTTTCCATAGGATATTTGTTTTTTTTCCTCAGTCATAATCTAATCTATCCCCAGTACTGATACAGTTCGGAGTACTTAAAAACGTTCCCTTCCTCTGAATTTAGATTCGGAGTATTGGGAAAATTAAAGAAATAGATATAAAGAGCTTAAGATATGAGTTTTTCAAACATTTTTTTAATATCTTCAATATCTAAGGCGAGAAAATCACCGGGATTCTTCCCTTTTTTATTGGGAATAACAGTTTGGAGTTTTAAACCAAAACGATTTGAATAATTCACATATACTTCCTCTAAATCTAAAATTTTTTGTAATTCGAGTAAATCTTCAACTTTTGGCAATGAACCACCCATATCTTTCCTTAACCAATGACCGACTGTGTGTTTATATGCAGACGGAAACCGTTTTGCCAAGTCATTTTTCGTTAATCCAACTTTTTCACGATGAATGTTCAGATAGTCACAAAATAGGCTTTGTTTCACATTATAATATCTCTGCATGGAAAAAAATTGTTCAGAAACAGATATTCGGGCACCTGGTGATTGACCCATATTAATTCGTTCCGCATCTTTAAATTTTCCGTTATAAATTCTCTTAGTGTCCTTTTCAATAACGTTTCGTTCCATATTTGAGACAATAAATGAAGGTTTCTGATATGGATTTAGCTCCAATTTTGGAATAGATGAACCTTCTTTCTTTTTCCACAGTTCCTGATTGCAATTATTGCATATTGTCTTTTTACGACTGAAATGATATTTCCTAAGCACATTATTACAATGTGGGCATGTAAATGTTACTTTTTTGTTTTCAATGGGGGGATTTATTACTTCTTCAACAGTGATTGTTCCGTCATCCCATTTTACTCCGACCCAATTTGGGAGACCTTTGGGCTTTTTGTCAATGACCTTAATTATTATTCCATTTTGGGGAAATTTGGAATATACTTGGGATTTAATCACCTTATATCCGAGGAAATCAACGGTTTCCCAATTCTCATCGATATCATGAAGATGGTTAATTCGAATATTATCGATATTAAATTGATATTTGACCATTTTTGTATCCTTAACCAAAAAAACCAGTGGTATCCAATCACTCCCATCATTTTTTGGAACTACTATCATATTTCGGATAACCCAATCTTTCGCTTTCGTAAGGGCATAGATGGTTTCGATATTGTGATCCGGTAAAATTAGAAACAACAATCCATCGTCGTTTAGATTATCCAAATAGGCATTGTTGAATAAATTTGGAACGAATTTTTCAAAATCTTCATGGTTTTCTAAATGTTTGATAATAATGGGTTGGGGATCAATATTTTCAAAATTCAATCCTTTGGATGGATTAAATAAATTGGACATATTTAACATATTATCGGTCAAAAAAAGGCGCTTATAGGAAATAGAATTCACCGGAATTACAACTTCCTTTTTGAGATTGCATCTCTCCAGAATTATATCAACAAATTTTGGTTGGGCCTCAATCATGATACTTATCCGATTGATGTTCCTTATTTTATTTATTGTCTGTACAGCTTTGCATGTCGTCCCTGCACCCCCGAAGGGATCTAAAACAATTCCGTTCTCAGGTATTCCATAATCAAGCAGGGACTCGACTAATTTTTCTGGAAATGTAGCCATATGCGCATAGGTGATAGTTTGAAGTACAATTTTTAATATATTAGTTGGTTTGTGGAATTTTTGTGATTTATGTGATCTGCGGGATTCATGCAATTTTTTATACTTGCTGTAATAATTATCCGGTGATTTTGCAAACACAAATACGGGTTCATAGGTATTGGTAAATCTATTCTTCACACTTGAGGGCATATGATTAGGCTTGTACCAAATAATGATATCTTCCAGGATCCACCCCTCTTGAACCATAAAATAAGCCAATTTGTAAGGAATCATACCAAGAGGCGTATTCCCATATTTGTTTATGTATTTATCACCAATGTTATGGAAGAAAACGCCTTGATTATTGATCTTTGTTCGGAGTAAGCTATAGATTGAGACCATTTTTTCAAAATATTCCTCAAGGGTCTCTTCATTTCCAATTTGATTTTCAAACCCATAATCGCGTTGTGACCAATAAGGGGGGGATGTAATGGCACAATCAATAGAATTATCATCTAGTTTATGCAAAGCTCCGTAAACATCACCTTTGTAGATGGTATGAAGAGATTTACTGAGCAAGGTTTTTGTTTTTTTCAAAATTTCCTCTCCCCGAATCTACTTTTATTAAGAGGCAAAATTCATTAACATTTTGGACATCTTGGGATTCAAAAATTATTCATCTTTAAAAATACCGGAGGAGGTAATTTAATGTAATATCGACATAATACCCGAATAATAAGTGTGTTGAAAGGGTTTTTCCAGCAGTAATTACCTAGAGAATAGTTCTAAAGGTAACTGCTTATGTATAACCCACTTATTGAAGATCACCCCACAATTGATCCCGCTCAGAATTCCAAATCTCCCTTTTTTGGAATCTTTATCCTGGATAGTAACTCCGGCGTAGAATTGGTCAGCCATTCCTATTTTCCCACCAGAGTTGATCTGGATGTTAATGCCATCTCCGGGATGTTCAAGGCTTTAGAACTTTTCATCAACAATATGGCTTACTCCAATCAATTCGAATCCGTTCAAGAGATCAATTTTCAAGGCCTTAGGATTGTATATGAACGATATGGACCCATCAATCATCAAATTCTATGCGTGGGCGTCTCTCGAAAGGTAATTTCAACGAAAAAGGAGCATTATGTTTTGAAGGCCATCGTACGGGATTTTTATGAAACCTATAGACCACAAATAATGAATTTTCAAGGTGAAGTAAAATATTTTGAAAATTTCTATCCCGTTTTGGCCAATATCCCAGCCTATTTTTCAAAAATTATTCCATATTATAATCCGGGATACGCATCTTCCTCCCAATCATCGATTTCCAGACCGATTCACAGCTCACGGTACCCGTCTGAGCAAAAAATAGCAGGGTCAACCATTTCAACTTTTCCATCCTCCTCGTCCCAGTCATAATTATTGAATTTTTTAACGTGAAATCGAAGGGAGATATTTATTTTTGGTCTCCACCTTTTCTTCCTTAGAATGGTTTTTGATCAATTTACCGGCGCCGAGAAATATATTGTCAGCCCCGAACTACAGGATATTGTGAATGTAACAATTGCTTTGGAACGACCACTTTTGGTTAAAGGGGAACCCGGAACAGGAAAAACGCTGTTAGCCCATGCCATCGCCCGTTCATTAAATAAACCACTTTTGGTCTGGAACATCAAATCCACGACTAAAGCCATAGATGGATGCTACGTGTACGACACCATTCAGCGATTGAACGATTCCCGATTCGGTTCTACGACTAGAAATGTTGACCAAATTCAAGATTATATTCGTTTGGGGCAATTGGGTGAAGCATTTTCATCGGAAGAACAAGTAGTACTTCTAATTGACGAGATAGATAAAGCAGACCCCGAATTTCCCAATGATCTCCTCCAAGAATTAGATGTAATGGAATTCTATATCCCCGAGCTCCAAAAAATAATTCGGGCTAAAAAGCGCCCCATTGTAATTATTACCTCCAATAACGAGAAGGAACTTCCTGCCGCGTTTCTGCGAAGATGCGTATTCCATTTTATCCAATTCCCAACGCAGGAATTAATGCGTGAAATAATCGAAGTGCACCACCCGAATATTTCTAGCCAATTACTCGAGACATGTTTGCAGCAATTCTTCACTCTCCGCAATATCAGCCAACTCCGCAAAAAGCCAAGTACATCCGAATTAATTGACTGGATCGGAGTATTAATAAAGGCAGGGCTTTCCACCGAGGAAGTTCAACAAAAAATCCCCTTTTTGGGCACTCTCATCAAAAAAGATGCCGATCTAACCTATCTTCAAAAATATAAAGCGCAACTGTTGGGCGTCCGGAAACCCTAAAGCCATGTTTATCGAATTCTATTACTTACTGCGGGATGTACATATACCAGTATCCATCACTGAATTTTTAGCACTTATGGAAGTAATGGCCAAGGGGATGATAAGATCCGCTCAAGATTTTTACTATGTAGCTCGAGCGCTTCTAGTAAAGGACGAATGCCATTTCGACGCTTTTGACGATGCCTTCATGCATTATTTCCGCGATGCGGCGGTTCCTCCTCAGTTGAAGGATGAATTGGAAAAATGGCTCGAAGCCCCCATCGATATATTACTTGATCAGCTCCAACTTACCCCCGAGGAACGGGATCGCCTCCGTACTTACGACTGGCAGGAACTTCAGCGATTATTCACCGAGCGTATGCAGGAACAGCAAGAGGCACACCAGGGAGGAAATCATTGGATTGGGACGCAGGGAACATCCCCCTTTGGATGGGGAGGGAATCATCCTGGAGGAATTCGGGTCGGTGGTTGGGGTGGAGCGCGGTCGGCAGTTCAGATTGCCCAACGTCGGTATTTCCGGGAATATCGTTCGGATAGAATTTTAGATACGCGCCAAGTGACGGTAGCATTGCGGAAATTACGCAAATTAAGCAAAATAGGAGCACCGGATGTTCTAAATCTTGATGAAACAATAAGGAAAACCTGTCAACTCGGTGGGGAAATTGAATTAATTTGGGAGAAGCGGAAAAAGAATAATCTGAAATTGCTGTTACTCATGGACGTGGGCGGAAGTATGACACCCTTTACCCTTATGGTTGAACAGCTCTTTTCGGCCGCTAATAAATCGAATCATTTCAAAAAATTCCACCACTTCTATTTTCATAATTGCCTATATCAATATCTCTATCAGAACGCAGACTTGTGGGACGGAAAGAAACATTTGCTTACCGATGTGTTTAAAAAATTCGATTCGGAATACCGAGTGGTAATTGTGGGTGATGCCGCTATGGCTCCATACGAATTAACCATGCGCTATGGAGCAATCGACTATTATCAACAAAACGATACAGCAGGAATAGTATGGCTAAAACGTTTCAAAAAACATTTCCCCCACACAGTGTGGCTGAACCCTGAAGTACCCGGCCCTTGGATTGCCCAATCCCGTCAAATGGTCGCTGCTGTCTTTCCCATGTTTCAGCTCTCGATCGATGGTTTGGGTGAAGCTATCGAAGAATTAATCAAAAAGTAATAAAAACGCATTAGAAAATAATCAGAAAATAATCAGAAAATAATCAAAATTTATTTCTATTTTCCATCTTGCCCTAACAACGCCGCCCCCAACGCACCAATGATTTGAGGATTAGGGGGAACACGGATTTTCATCTGTAATTCTTGTTCCAGGGCGACTTTAACGGCAGGATTCAAGGCCACACCCCCACAAAATACAAGCGGTGTTTCTACCATTACCCGTTTGGCCATGCTGCCCACCCTTCTGGCTATTGAAATATGAATGCCTGCAGCAATGTTGGCCTTTGGCTCTCCTTTAGCAAACAGTCCAATAACTTCTGACTCGGCAAACACTGTGCACATGGAAGATATTGGGGAAGGATTTTTGCTTTCCAGTGCCAGATCCCCGAAATCTGCGATATCTACTTCGAGGGATTTTGCCATAACTTCCAAAAATCTTCCGGTCCCTGCGGCACACTTATCATTCATCTGAAAATCGGTAACACTGCGAGAATTAGAGTCGATTTTTATAACCGTGGAATCCTGTCCACCGATATCGATGATAGATT
>JABCSI010000098.1 GCA_018238965.1 Promethearchaeota archaeon | reverse complement strand
CATTGCGAGAAAATTTCGGATTAACAATTCTTGGAGAAAGGGGAAAAAACGAATGGCCTATCCACTGATTTATTATTTTTCGAGTCCCTATTGTGCCCCGTGTAAAAATGTTGAGCGGATGCTAACCGAAATCAACATAAGTTTATTCGGGAACAAGTTACGGATAAAAAAAGTGGATATTGCGGCAGATATTACCACCGCCAAGAAATTCAATGTGATCTCGGTGCCGACAATCATTATTGGTACGATTCGGTTATCGGTGATCATAGATAAGAATGAAATGACCGATGCCATTCTCCAGGGTTTTATTTCTTCCGTATCCTTTGAGGATGACGAAGGATCATTCTCTGGCTAAGCTGCTGGGTGATTTTCTGTAATGGAATAACGTAAACACCCGAACTCACGAACACACAAAAAAACGAACTCACGAACACATAAAAACACAGAAACACGAACTCACGAACCCAAATACTCACAATAATACAAGCTGAAATAACGAAATAAAAAAAAATAAACCAGAAGGGGGCGGTCGCCGAGACACGCCACTTTCTTCCCAATATGGGGTAGCAAAATGAATCGAATACTATTAGAAGAAATGCTGAAAAAAATGAAACAGCTCCTTGAGAAGGGAGATGACATCGGAAATTTAAAAATCGGGGCACTCTACGCACTGGGCAATCAATTGGATGCAATTTATTATTTCATGGGCCATGAGCTCGGGGGTGTTTTAGAACCAGAGATCCTACAGGATGGACAAATTATTCCTGCTTTGGAAAAACTCACCCTTAAGTATCATCTCGGGATATTCCATATTGAGGAGGAAAACGCCGAACATATAACGTTTTCCCTGGAACAGTGTAGCTCGTGCAAAGATATCGGTGTTACCAAGTTACAAATTCCACAAGGTTTTTGTTCGTTCGAAGCTGGTCTGTATGCCGGAATTGTGGAAAAAATGACAGGGAAACACTGTTTTGCGCAGGAATTGGAATGCCGGTTGCAGGGAACTGCCTCCAATTGTAAATTTATGATTGTTATCCCTCCAGAGTGATCCCGAAACAAGGTCTGAATATTCAGGGCAATTCCGGAACAATATCCTAACAATACCAGAGTTATTCCGAGTTATTCTGAGTTATGTCAGAATTTTTCGAGATATCTTAGGGATTTTCCGTAATTCCGTAATTTCATTTTTTCCGCAAAATCTGTTGGAAATCGCATGTATTTCATGGTGAATACGGTGAATGCGCCCGATCTTCATTAAGGAAGATCTCGCCGGAAATATATTAGGGGAGTTCTGCTCCGATCGGTTAGTCTAGAGTATCAGAGTTTCTTTTCCTACTTTTATTTTATTCATGAATTCTCTCTTATCTTCATCTAACCTTCTCCACAAAACATGCAATGGCTAACGGGAGCGGCGCGCATCGAACGAGTAAGGGAACTATCCATAGGCATTCACCCACCCCTAATGTGAGAAAAGTTTAATAATGCAAACTACTAGAGTACTAAATTAGGACTCGTTAATTGGTGAAAAACATGACTAAAGAAGATAAAGTGGTGGCATTCATTTTGTTGGTGACGGATTCCAGTTCCACCCAACAAATATACAAAGACGTATCGGCGATGGAAAAAGTAAAGGAAGTCCATATGATTTACGGTGATTACGATTTGATTATTAAGGTAGAGTTGGATAACCTGCAGGAGATGACTTCCTTTATGATGCAAATGCGAAAAGAATTTGCGGTGAAGAAATCTTCTACGTTGATCACTTTGTCAGAAGACATGGAATTATAGATTTTTTCCCAGTATTCCACTGATCTACTGATCTACGTGTTATCGTGCTAAATTTGAAGCACTTTCTTTTTGTTTTTACTTCATCCTTTAGATTATACTTTTCCTTTTGATTTATGTATTTTAGATAGTTGCTTTCTTCTTCTTCTTAACCTGTAATCAATTCAAAATTTATCCTCGATCATGTTAGTGTAGCCCTAATAAGGAGAATGAGAATGAATTGAGAGTGAGAATAGGATTGAGAATGAGAATGGGAGTTAGAATGTGCTTTTCGGCCCGGCTATTTAATCCATTTCATAATGAATCAAAAGGTGATATTTCTTATCCAATTCAAGCCGAATATGTTCAGCAGCGGATAAATTCTCGATTAAAGCCTGTAAATCTTCCCGAGTGTGGACGCTATTATGTTTGTTGGCAAAAGTGAGCAGTTCTTCAAAATCCATCGGACCGAAACGGAGTAAAATAAAAATCACCGTTTTCTCAAGAGAACTTGCATTTTTAATCAACCATTCCAAGGATTGGCGCATATCCATCTCTTTATTTTTTAAATCGGTAACCTCATCAGCCAACTTGTTCAATACCGCATCCCGGGCTTTAAAAACCGATTGGGACATTTGGAAAATACGGAGTAGTTGATTTTGGAGATTATCCGATTCCTGTTCGCCGCTTGAATCGGAGACTACACTATCCAGGGTGTGCACAATTTCATAAAAATCATTTTCATCCTCATACTCAGATAAAATCAACACAATGACCTTTTGCAAAATATCGTTTCCAATTGAAACTGCGTGGAAAGTGTCTTCCTTGATTGTGAGGAGCCCTTCGCTGAAAGTGTGAGAAATCTGCAATAATTGGACTAGGTTGATTGGAATGTCAATTTCTTCTGGAAATTTCCACGAAACAACTCCTCCTTCAAATTCGTCCCAATCAATGATTAAAAGACCTTTCGGCATGTCTGTTTCTCCTTACCTTCAAGTAAATTACAAATATTTTTACGAACCTAATTATCAATAATTTTTAGTATCCTAAATGATTTTACTAATAAGGATTTCTAATAAAGGATACATTAGCAACCGTTTAAATTTTTGTGCTTACCCATGACTCTCAATTCCCATGATCAATACCCAAAAAATGAATTTATCGATGCCCATGCCCATCTTTTGTGGCCGAGCTTGCTTCAAGATATTCAACAATTAATAGATTCTGCCAATCGGCAAGGTGTGAAAGCAATCATCAATATTGGGATAAATAGCGAGGAGTTCGACTCCTGTATAGCGCTCCATAAAAAATTTCCCAGCGTGTTCAATGGAATTGGGATCCATCCCGAGGAAGCAATTGCCGCCGATCCAAAACTCGAAACTTTCATTACCCTATTTCGAAAACATCGGGATCATTTCGTAGGTATAGGGGAAATCGGATTGGATTATTGGCAAGTAAAAGATCCCCTGCTTCGTAAAAAACAAGAAGAAATATTCCGGGCTCAGTTAACCCTGGCTGTGGAATTGCAAAAACCGGTGATTATTCATTGTCGAGATGCGGAAAAACCCGCCATCGCTATCCTCGAAGAAGCTGCCTATTCCTCCATTCCGGGGGTATTATTGCACTGTTTTGGAGGTTCCCAAAAATATTTAGACCGTGCTCTCACTCACGAGAATTGGATGTTTACAATACCCACATCAGTGGTATATAAAAAATTACATCGAATCTTGGCCATGAGGGTTCCCATAACTCGAATTATGCTCGAAACAGACTCCCCTTTTTTAAAACCGTATCCCGAGTTATCTCGGAATGAACCCCAATATGTGGTTGCAGTGGCTCGGGAGGTCGCCTCCCTAAAGGATATTCCGCTGGAGGATGTTGCAATGCAGACAACCGCAAATGTGAAGGCATTTTTTCATCTCGCCGATTATGGATTCAGGTGAATACGAGATGTCCATCTACTATGTATATATGTTGAAATGTACGGGTAAGAAAACTGGGGAAGTCTCGCTATACACTGGATCAACGCAGGATCTCGTTATTAGGGTGAATCAACATCAATCTGGAAAAGGGGCCCGCTATACACTGGGAAAAGACATAGAATTATCCTATTTTGAAACTCATCTTACCCGGAGTGAGGCAATGAAACGTGAATATGCTATTAAGCAACTTACAACGGAAAAAAAATGGTGCCTCGTTAAAGAATTTCAACAGCGAATGGAGCAGAGTTCAGAAAAGTGAAAGATGCAGGGAAGTTGGAAAAGATGGAAAAGAAAGAGAGGATGGAGAGGACGGAAAAGATGGAAAAGATGGAAGAAAAGGAAGGAGTGGAGAAGGTGGGAAAAATCGATTCGGCCGTTGTTTTATGCTTGATTGGTCTACCCGCTTCGGGAAAAACCTATTTGGCGACAGAAATTCAGAAAGAACCTACTTTTTCAAAATTTTTCACCCAGATCGATATTATTGATCCAGATGCCATCCGTTTCAATACCTTCGGGGAAAATTTTCAGCCAGAGAATGAAGCTCTGGTAATTGAGGAGAAATATAATAAAATCGTCCTAACTATCAAACCCGGCCATCTGGTAATTGTGGATGACCTGCATTATTTAACATCTATGCGCCATTCCGTTTTAGAAATTTCCAAACACCACGACGCCCAGTACATTTCTATTTACGTGAATTCTTCAGTGGATCAATGTCTCAAATGGAACAAATTGCGAGGATCTCCGATTCCCGACAGTGTGATTCAGAAAATTGCTCAAAAATTTGATGCGCCCGGGAAAAAATATGCTTGGGATAACCCTTCCTTAATCTATTTCCCCCCAAAGATGGAGATTTCCCAAATTTTATCTAAATTGTATCGAATTTTTGAGCAGTTGAAAGTTTCCTCCGCTCCTCGCGCTTCTCTCGCTTCTTCAGCTTCTTCAGTTTCTTCCACTTCTTCAGTTTCTCAAGTTCTCTCCTCTGGTGTGGGATCTTTTAAAAATTCAATTGATTTGCAATCCCGAAGATTGATTGGCCAGATTCTGTCCCAGTCTATCCCGGAATCTGATTTAAAGCGACTTCTCACAATACTTAATATATCCCAAAATGGAGTGAATTACCCTGCAGAATTTGGGCTCAGATTGAATTCGCTCCGGAAAAAGTTTGTTTCCTGGTTGCTGGTAGATCGAAAAGGAACCGAGGTAACCCTTAATAATTTCTTCGAATTTTTAGATGCCTCATTATAATTCTTGATCCGAAAATTTTAACCCTCTCTATTCTTTATTATTTTGAATATTATGGCAATGAGTAACGTGTCATCCACAGACGATCAACCAATGAAAACTTTACGCGTTGAGGAAATTGCTAAGGGCTCAGCTGGGCGCTTCATGTGTCGTATAGATACATCTATCATCAAGGAACTCCAACTTAATCCAGGGGAAATTATAGAAATAATCGGAAAAAAATCCACCGCGGCAATCTTCTTTCCTTCGTCCGAAACTACAAAAGATATTATTCGAATCGACGGTTTAACCCGCCGTAACGCAGGAGTGGGGATTGGAGAATATGTTAAAGTCCGAAAATGTACTTTCAAAATTGCCAATCGGGTAGTATTGAGTTTAACACAATCGGATTTGAAACTTTCTTCCAGCGTCCAACAAATCAAACTAAATCTTTTAAATAAACCCCTAAAAATCGGGGATATTATCAATATCTCGGGATCGAATCTTGCAAAAAAGGAATCCCAAGGAGGGCCCTATAAAGAATTGCGGGAAATGATGCCATTTTTGAAAAATCAAACCGTAAGTATCGGGGAAGTCAAATTTGCGGTGGTTGAAACCAGCCCGAAGGGGATTGTGCAGGTCCAAAATTCCACCAAGATCGAAATCAAGGAAGGATTTGTTGCAACTAATTCCATGGGTGAAATTACCACCTATGATGATATCGGAGGGCTAGGGGAAGAAATTCAACGTGTTCGGGAAATGGTAGAATTACCCCTAAAACATCCCGAACTTTTCCAAAGAGTAAATATTGATCCTCCGAAAGGTGTTCTACTATATGGTCCCCCCGGTACGGGAAAAACTATGATGGCACGTGCTGTTTCCCAAGAAGCGAATGCCACTTTCATCACTATCAATGGACCGGAAATTATGAGTAAATTCTACGGGGCATCGGAAGAACGACTCCGAAAACTCTTCAAGGAAGCCGAAGATAAAGCACCCTCAATTATCTTTATAGATGAAATAGATTCCATCGCCCCCAAACGCGAAACAGTCTCAGGGGAAGTTGAACGAAGAGTGGTTGCGCAACTATTGAGCCTGATGGATGGTCTGAAGGGTCGTGGTCGCATCATTGTTATCGGTGCCACTAATCGAATAAACTCCATTGATGAAGCTCTCCGACGTCCCGGAAGATTTGACCGGGAAATCGAATTGAAGGTTCCAGATCAAGACGGAAGGAAAGAAGTTCTACAGATTCATACTCGGGGTATGCCCCTTGCCGATGATGTGGAGATTTCCGAATATGCCCGCCGGACCCATGGTTTTGTGGGGGCGGATCTTATGGCGCTGGCCCGTGAAGCGGCAATATCTTCTCTTCGTAAAATTTTACCCCTTATAGATTTAGATCAACCTATTCCAGCAGAAATCCTAGAAAACCTCCGAATTAACGATGACGATTTTCATAATGCACTACGTCTGGTTGAACCCAGTGCCATGCGGGAAGTCATGATTGAAATCCCGAATGTGAATTGGGAAGATGTCGGCGGGTTGGAATCCATAAAGCAGGAATTAAAAGAAAGTATTGAATGGCCGTTGAAATACCCTCATCTCTATAAAAAAGCAGGGATTCGGACGATCAATGGGGTGCTATTATTTGGTCCTCCTGGATGTGGTAAGACTTTACTTGCGAAAGCGGTTGCCACCGAATCAGAAATCAATTTTCTTACAATTAAGGGCCCAGAAATTTATTCCAAATGGGTGGGTGAAAGCGAACGAGCCATTCGTGAGATTTTCCGGAAAGCCCGTCTTGCGTCACCATCGATAATATATTTTGATGAAATCGATGCCATTGCAGCAAATCGTGGTGGTGGAATGGGTTCTTCCGGATCTAATGTTGGTATGCAAGTGGTCAATCAAATACTTGTGGAAATGGATGGAATTGAGGACCGTAGAGGTATTGTCATTGTAGCCAGCACCAATCGTCCCGATATATTGGATCCAGCTCTTTTACGTCCGGGACGTTTTGATCGCTTGGTATATGTTCCTGCGCCAGATTTTGAATATCGGAAGAAAATATTGGATGTTCATTCACGTGATATGCCATTATCCGAAGAAGCTCGCTTAAAGCTATCGGAAATTGCTAAAAATACAGAGTTGTATTCCGGTGCAGATCTTGAAAATGTGCTTCGGGAAGCAGGTATGCAAGCTATACGCGATAAATTAGAGGATTTTGAAGAAATCGAATACAAACATTTAGAATTTGCCTTGTCCAAAATTCCCGCTTCGCTTACACCAGATTTGATACAAAAATATGATGAAATTTCGCAAAAACTCTCGCGTCAACGCATCCGAGCCGCTGCACCCTTTAATGAACCAGGATTATTTACATAAGTTATTTGGGATATTAATTTTTTATTGCATTGGCTTTTTTTCAGTTATAATTTTTTTCATATCGTGTAAATCCATACAAATTACTTGATTTTCACCAATATTGGATATCTTTTTTGAAAAAGATTTTGCGAACACCATCAAAACATGTGTTTTTTGCTTAAATTTTCCACGATATTGGATCTTCGATTCTTTTTTTAGAAGTTTAGAAGCAATTCCAACAGGATTTACATTTGATTTCCATTTACATTCAACCAATGTTGCTTTTGCACTTGATCGATTAAACGCAATCAAATCAATTTCATCTCCATCCCACCACCATCGTCCAATTTTTGTAAATTTTGGAATTGATAGATATTTTTGAAATCCAATTAAAAATTGGGCAACTACCTTCTCAAAAATGTTTCCCATATACTCAGGATAATAGGCTCGAATATCTTCTGCTGAAAGCAGTTTCTGATCTAGACTTTCCAATTCAGGATAGATGAATCGAAACCAGAAATTAAGAAAATTATCTGCCACTCTGTACAGACCTCGTTTCGAGGGCATCTGTTCTGTCACTGGTATTTCTTTAACGATAAATTCAACCTCCCTTAAATTATGTAAATATGAAGAAAGGCTTGTCACAGGGATTCTTGTGTATTGGGCAATCTGATTCATTTGGGTGTGGCCAAAAGCTACAGCTTCTAAAATGGACAGATAACGTCCCGAATTGATAAATTCATATTTTACTAAAAATTCCCCTTCATCTCGAATAAAAGTTTGGGTATTTAATTCTTTATCTAACCACCTCCAAAAAGAATCATCTATTTGATTGAGATAATAAGGAGTGCCATCAGTTAAGCCGTATATTTCAATAATTTCTTCTAAATCTGCTTGGGGATAATATTCTGATAAAATATAAAAAGGTACTGGCGCCAATTTTAATGCCAAGGTTTTTCGCCCATATAATGGACTAGATGCGGGAAGAACCTTAGATTTCATCACCGAAATCGAAGAGCCTAATAAAAATAATGAGAGTGATGATCCAGGCAAGATCGTATCAATAATTGCTTGGAAGATATGCAAAATATTTTCTTCTTCATGGATCAAATTCGGAAACTCATCAATAATAATGCCATCTACCTTATCTTTCAGAAATTCAAATAGCGATTCATAATCTAAGGCTATCATCCGGGCCTCTGGCACGACTTTTACACATTGTTCTTTAAATTTTTCAATGTTACGTGCGCGCCTGGCGAGAAAATAAACAACACTATATTGGGAACTCACATGAAGATGTAAGGCTGTTTTACCAACCCTCCTTCGCCCATATGTTATACAAAATTCAAATTTTTTTGAAGAAATGCGATCATGCAATAATTTGATTTCATCTAATCGATCTTTGAAGCGCTCTACTTCAAAAACACCATTATTATTGGATTGATTATTATTGGTTAATTTATTATAATTCATTTTATATATTATGAATAGGACAAACCAAATATTTAATGGTTTCCTCAAATTCCCAAAAAAAGAAAAATTTTTGATGGATTTTCCATTTATTCCATTGAAGATGGAAGATTTATCCAATTGGACTAAAATTTTAATAGACGCGGGAAGGGCTGCCTACTTAGCCATAAAGGATATGATGGGAACTGAATTTGCCCGTGAAAAACTTTCTCGAGGTGCTGGCGGGGATATCACTGCTCGTATCGATCAAATTGCAGAAGATACCTTGATTCACCGATTGCAAGGCTTGGGTATTCCTTTCGTTCTCATTTCGGAAGAAATCGGGATGTTTTATTGGACGGGACAGGCACGTCAAACTCTTTCTTCACTCGATCCTTCTGGATTTGATGCATTGGGTGAAAAACCTCCATCTCACTATATTATTGTAGATCCGGTTGATGGTTCAAGTAATGCCATGCGTGGGATCCCATTTTCTTGTGTTTCCTTAGCCTATGCCACCGGTCCTCATTTGTCGGATTTAAAGATAGGGATTTTGGTAGACTTACAGAATGGAAATGTATATTCCGCCGAAAAAGATCATGGTGCTTTTCGTAATTCTATTCCTTTGCACTGCTCTTCTATCAACAAGATGTCCAATGTAATGATGGCTACCGATTTAGATTCCTCTCTTGCATATAAAGAGTTGATAATGCAACGAGAGCACATTTACCATGCAGTATCAAAGCGACGCATATTGGGATCATGTGCCCTGGAATTAGGATTAATTGCCGCAGGATCAATCGATTTACTGTTTGATGTCCGGGGTATCCTCCGAATTGTCGATATTGCTGCAGGTTTGGTAATTGTCAAAGAAGCGGGAGGTTTTATAATTACTGCTGATGGTTCTCCCTTGGCAGACGGAGTGTTCGATTTGTCCCCGAAGTTTGATTTAATTGTTGGTTGTCCGGGAATAGAGACCCAAATGATCTCGTTTCTTCGGGAATCTTAATTTTTCACTGTAGAATTAGATGTAATGCAACGATATAATTGAATTAAGAGAAGGAACTACGGAAAGAAAGAAAAAAATAACCATTATTTCATCGCAATTGCAATAATCACCGAAATTGCTACCACCATTATGATTACAAAGGCGATCCATTGCCTGCGAGCCAACATCCGATCTTGTTGTTTTTGCCGTCGAGATCTTCGGGTGCGATGTTGAGACATTGATTTAACTCCAAAAATTGTAAGGATATCTTTCTTTTTAGGTATTTTCCGAGAAGGGATTTTCTGTTTGTTTTAATTCTGCCAATTTCTGAATTTCTTGGATTTCCTGATCTGTTTCTCCCTGGTTCATTTTCCGGAATAATTCGACCAAAATCACCCTATTATAACTCATTAAAATCCGTGGAAACAACTTTTCTTGTTGATAGGTACCATCGGGCACTTTATCCTCCAGCGGATATAATTTTCGTTCCTTAATCAGCTCACCCATGTATTTCTTATAGGTTTCTTGATAGCCGTAAATATTATTGCCCTCGATAACCATTTCCCGAACTAATCCTTCCGGGTTTCCGAGTTTCTCCAACGTGAGAACAATCTTTGCAAGGGTCATTTCCTCAAGCATTACTTCATCTTCTGCTTTACCCTCATAGGCAGGTCCCGTTTGTTCTTCGACGTATTCAACAGCAGATTCCAATCCAATCATGATTTTGAAGCCTTTAGATTCCTCATCTTCATCCATTGTGGAAATTTTAATGGCAGGTCCGATTTTATCTCTAATTTTGGTAGCTGCACTTGCTGCGATAAATTTCATCCGGGTGCTGGCTTCCGCCCCAGCCCAGATAAAGGATCGATAACTTTTAGGATTAATAAAATATAGAACTAAATTGGATTTGAGTAGTTCATGTAATTCGACATCGGGGTCAATTTCCAACTCTTCAAAAGTTGCTTTCTGGTCATTTAAATGAAATACCCGAATATCTTTGGTAGCATCATCGGTGTTATCTGGAAGCGCCATGGTTTTTTCTCATTGTTTCTTATAACTATATTTGTATATTTTCGTTAATGCCTAAAAATTTTTCCTAAGCATGAATGTATGAGACCATGAGCATGCATCTGAGTGGATTCTCTGTTCTTTTATTTTTCTTTGGGGATTAGGAAGGGGAATATACGCTGAAAAATCGCTTTACCTTCTTGAAAGTGGTCCATGTAATTATCGGAGGATTTCAGTTCGGATTCAAACCTCTCTTCAAACTCCATCACAAACTGCCTCATCCCCCTGTAAAGAACGCGGGATACTTGGTCTGAAGCCACGATTGCCGAGACATATTGACCATTTTCGGAAAAAAGCGATATTCCTTTGCTCTGAATTTCGTCTATAGGTTCCTTGGAAAAGAGAATTGTGTTATATACTGTATTTAGCGCCGACATAAGTCCAGAAAACATATTCTCTTGGAGTTCCATTGTTTTTCCCTTTGTGTGAAAGGGAATTGAAAAAATTGGTAAACCGGATTTATATGAAACCATTAAGAAGTAGTGATTAAAAGGAAGCCGATACACAAACGTGATATCAGAGACATAAACCAGCACTACAACAAAAAGACCTAGGATGGGAAACGTATCAGCAATAATTTTTAAAATGGACCAAATTCCAGATAAATCTTGAATTGCATCCAGAATATCTATTACAAAGGATAGTCCGTAGCCGATTGTAAGGATTATTACGGAAATAAGTGCAAATAATGACTTTCGTTCCTTAGTATAATTATACATTGAGTAGAAAATGCGAATTCCACGGACGCCATAGACGAACAGCGCGAGGAGGTTAAACGCAACTTTGGCCATCAACCAGAAGGCCATGTTAAAAGGATCATAGAGAGTAATTTGATTATAAAAACCTACCAAAGACCAGAGACCGAAGCACTGAATCATGAAAAGCCCCACGCATGTCACCAAGCGTCGTGCGGATATTTTAACGTTGCGGGAATTTTCCAAAAACACAAACATCGTCATGAGCTGCAGTCCTGAAATGGTTAAATAAATACTCCGCATGAGTTGCATTCCAAAGGAACCCTCTTCAAATATTACCCAAGCAATTGCAACCAACAAAGTAGACAAGAAAGCCAATATCAAAGTGGCAAGGAAATAGACTACGGGGCGCTTCTGTTTCTGTGAATGAAATATAAAAATTCCGATGAGAATGGCTAAAAACACCGATCCAAAAATATTAGGTAAAACGACTCCCCAATCAATCGCCAAAATGACCATGATAATTTCTATGGCGATGATCTATAAATAATTTGGTGGCCTTGGATTATGGGTTCAGAAATAAGATAAAAAAATGAAATGCGGGGAGAGGGCTTCGAACCCTCGCGGCTCTAATAGCACTGGATTCTGAGTCCAGCATCGTGTAGGCCTTTATCTATAAACTGGATAAAGCGGACCAGGCTTGATTATCCCCGCTTTGGAATACATGCGATTATTTTACATTTTACACAAAGTCCAAATACTTGCAAAAAACGGCATATCTATCTCCAACAATATCGGATTCCCCTAAAAGTTTTTGTTTCTATAAACCGATCCCTCAGTTGTGTTGCAAATCCAAGCGGCTTAAATACCTATACTGCCTCACTAAGAGCGGTGTTGCATACGCATAGTATTATTTTGGACAAACTTGGACATCACTTCTGATCTCCTTTGTCAAAGCCCTCCTACGCGCGAGGGCTTATGATTCGA
>JABCSI010000097.1 GCA_018238965.1 Promethearchaeota archaeon | reverse complement strand
ATTTTGTTGATATTGATAATTGATATAGATTTTTTCTTCCTTTGGTTTATCTTCATTTGCTTTCCAATTATCCATCCTCTCCCTTAATGCAAAATTATAAATCAACCTACATTTCTCTGATAACACCCATAACACTTGAGTTTGTTCTGGTGTAGGAGATATTCTTATTTTTTGGGTTAGGAACATTATGATGATATAGAAGAATATATATATAAATTCGAGAGCTCTATTGCTTTTTTAGATTTTCTTTCTTGATAAAATAAGGGGTTTTGAAAAAAATTGAGAGAAGGGTTATCGAAATTCAACCCCTACATGAAGGAGGGGGATTTCTTTCGAGAAAGTTAAATTTGAAATGAAATGAAGTTTTTATAATCATAGTTCTATCTGCATATATATGGTTGTGAATATCTTGGAAATAGAAAATAAATCTTCTGATTTAATCTTCAACTCCCTTTTTAATAAGCTCAATTATTATTTGGGGATTCTGGGGATAATTCTAGTTGAAACTGTGTTAATAATTTTATTTGATAATGGGCAGTTTCGAATTTGGTCTTTGGTGGCAAGTGGTGTAGGTATTATTTATCTCGCAAGTCAACTTATCAAATATGGGCAATACGATCAAATCCGATTCTCCAAAATTGGAATATTTTTAGAAAGTAAATCATCCCAGATACCCCAAGAAGTCTTTTTGATTGAAGATCTGGCCGATATCAAAATTTTTATTCGAAAAAAGCGTATTGAGAAGGATGAGGATGACAAAAAACTAGATAAAGATAAAAAAGAATCTAGTGAACCAGAATATCAATACTGGATTGAAATTGTATTAATTCATCCAAATGGAACACAGTATAATATTGATATGCGTATTTTCATTACCGAAACCGAAGAATCCCTGCTTGAAATTGCCGAAAGGATCAAAACCTACATGGTCGAAACCTATAAAAAGAACATCGAAATATTCCACGATACAAATTAAATTTGTATTTTAAATTTCAATTTTTTCAGATTATTCCTATTTGTATTGCCCAATTTCATTATTGACTTTATATTTTTCATTTTTTCATCGAATGAATGAGATCATTGATGGATTTCTGAATTTGTTGGTTTTTCTCTGCACGTTCATTTCTGGAAATCTCCCTCATAAGTTTGATACCTTTAAAATGGGTGATTTCCTCAATTTGACGGGTAATTTCTTGAAAAGCGGTTACATCTCCCTGATAAGAGAGTTCAATTTGGGTGCGAAATTTATTTACAAAATGACTCTGCATTCGTTGAAGGATTTTTTCTGCAATTTGAACCCGTCCGCTCCGATCCATCATTAAAACGGCAATCAAATCATTCTTGAGGTTGAAAAGTAGGCGATAATTGGGCGTTTCAATCAGCCGTATCCCCTCTCCCAAAATTTCATTGGAGAACATTAAGAAGGATGTAATTAACCCCGACATTAGAAGACCATCCACAGGTTTTCCTTGCTTAAATTCTTCAAATGTCGCGTCTATTAAATTTATACCACTTTCTCGCTGGATCACCCACAGCTTGTAAATTTTAGGCATGGATATAAAAAATTGTTTTACTGCTAAAAATTTTTACGTTAATATTCTTAGAATTTTATTATTTCTTTGAACCTATTGACTTTTTTAGACTGAAAGGAGGTCGAGGAATTCCTGTTCGGTGATGATGGAAATCCCCAGGCTTTGGGCTTTCTGATTTTTTGAGGTTCCTGAATGCGGCGTATTGGTTACCAAGTAATTTACATTTTTTGAAATGGTCGTGGTGAATTTCCCCCCATGTTGACTCACTAAATTCCGGGCATCGTCACGACTCATTGTGTTCAATTTACCCGTAAAACATAAGGAGAGTCTGGATAACTTGAGGGATTCGACCTTTTTTGATTTATCCAGTGTGATTTTTGAAGTTGCTAACACCGCCTGCATAAATGAATACATATTCCTAACCCCATTGATGATGAATTCACTGTTGATATCGCCATATCCTTCAATGCTAATCAAATCCTCTACGTCGGCATCACGAATTTTTTCAAGAGTATCAAAGCCAGCAGCTACAATGGGTTCCATCAACGTTTCCCCAACTCCTTCGATATCAAAACCCCCGATGAATTTCTCCAAAGAAATTTCATTCACATCGTAGAGATTCGCCAGAGCCTTTTCTGCGGATCGATCCCCTTGTCGTGGAAGTTCCGTAATGTCTTGTTGGGTAAGCTTATAGAAATCCGCGATTTGCTTGATTTTTCCTTGCGTATACAGCGCTTCAATCAATTTCTCACCAAAATTTTTAATATTCAGGACCGTGATCCATTTTCGAAGGCGGTGCAATTCTTTTGCTGGACAAAGTTCATTAGGACAATAGAGACGGGTTTGGAGGTTAATCAATTCCGATGAACATTTAGGACATTTTGTAGGGATTGAAATCGGCGATGCCTGTTTAGGAGTTTCGACTACGCGCTCAATTTTTGGAATAATTTCTCCACGTTTTGTAATAACTACCAGAGATCCGAGAGCGATTCCCAATTCTTCAATAAGGCCTGGGTTTGCTAAACTAGCACGTTGAACGGTTGTGCCTGCTAATTCAACTGGGTCCACAATTGCAACTGGGGTTAGGGTGTTTCCCGATTGACTCCATTCAACTTCCCTTAGTGTGGTGATTTGTTCTCCGGGAGGAAACTTAAAGGCTATTTGTTTACTGGGTTTGTCGCGTTTCATGTCTTCCCAATCAATTATCTTACCCTTAACAACCAGTCCATCAATATCAAAGGGGAGTGCAGCTCGGACGGCCGGTGTTTGTGAATTTCGATATTTGACAATCTCATTCGGATCGGTAAATCTGTGCATATCAGCGACCTTAAATTCATTCTGTTCCAACCATTCTAATTTAGTCAGTTCATCAACAAAGGGATCGGACATATTCATTGCATCATAACAAACAACTATTAAATCGGAACTACCTTCACCGTCTTTTCTTTTTGTGATCCCCCCTGCAGTGTTCCGACAATTTTTCTGATCGGCATATTTCTCCTTGAAAGTGGTATGGTCCATCAGAATTTCTCCCCGAATTGCTCCAGAAAATTCGGGTTCAACTGTGATTGGCACCCCTTCCATATTCATAACGTTTGCGGTGATATCATCTCCGATTTTTCCATCTCCCCTCGAAACTGCTCGAATAAATGTTCCACCCACATATTGTAATTCTACGCTAATACCGTCGAGCTTATGCTGGACAATGTATTCTTTGTATCCCATTTTCTGTGTCCATTTCAGAAATTCCTCAGATTGGCTTGCCTTGGCCTGAGAATTCATTGGGATCACATGCTTCACCTTAGCGAATAATTCGGAAGCATCTTGCCCGACCAGGTTTAAGACGGGGTTAATGGGATCTAATTGGGTGAGTTCATCCAGTAGCAAGTCATACTTGGCATCGCTAATTTCTGGGCTGGCATTATAATAAAGGTATTGGTGGTGGAGGATTTGTTCAACCAATGCCGAGATTTGACTGCTTTTTGATGATTTTGCCATTTTCTTATCTAGAATTACTTACTCGTGCGAGTTTAAAAACATCCGTCCTACATGATTTTTTGTAAATTTATAACAAGGTTTTTTGAAAAATTAATGTTAATACAACCAAGGTTTTTGAAAAAATTAGTGTTTATACAACCAAGGTTTTTGAAATAATTAGTGTTTATACAACCAAGGTTTTTGAAAAAATTAGTGTTTATACAACCAAGGTTTGTCTTTTGAATTTTTAGCTTTCTGTGCGAGTCAAGAAGTAAAATTCTTATACAGTAGGAAAATGAAGTGTATTTGATCGTAATATGAGTGATGAAAAAAAATATCTGTTTTTCTGCTGGGGAATAATCATCCTAATAGTGGCGTCATGGTTCTCCATTCTTTATATAGATTTGATTGAGATTTCATATTCCTTAACAATTTTGATAGCAATTTCTTTGATAGGATTAATTATTGTCGTTAATTTCTTAAAACGGTTAAAAATCCGCAGGAAAATTACTTTGATTAAACATCAATTTAAGGAGTTAAATGACGAAGAATTTGATTCTTTTTCAAATGCAGTAAAAGACATAAGGCTTAATATTGAAAATACGTTTGTTTCTTTAGGATCTTCAATAAATAATGAATTTAATTTGCTTGAAACAAAGGTGGAAAAGAAGTATTTAAAAAATTGGGAAAAATCATTTGAAAATAATATCATCGGATACGAAAACCGAGTTGAATATTATAGAAACTTGAAGAAACAATATTGGCAGTTAAAAATATACCAGTTAACATCCGAGAAACATAATTTATATATTAAACTCGAACAAATTATGAATCGTGAGCGAAACGTACATATTAAGAAAACGGTGTTAGAACAAGGTTCTCAATTTGCCCGATTGGAGGTTCCTGAAATCGCGGAAGTATGTGGAATTAATAAGCCCAAACTCATTATATCCATCTTAAACGAAATGATTAATGATGGTGAAATTCACGCTCGTTATTTTGAGAGCACACAATCTGTGTCCTTTAACCAGCAAGCGAACTTGGAAGAATTGAATCGATTGGATGATTTGTTTGGGGAGTGGAGAGAAAAGGAAATCTTGAAACTTGATAAAATATAGTCAAGAAGTAAAATTCTTATACTGTAGGAAAATGAAGTGTATTTGATCGTAATATGAGTGATGAAAAAAAATATCTGTTTTTCTGTTGGGGAACAATCATCCTAATCATGGGATCAGGGTTCGTCATTGCCTTTTTAGATTCGATGGTTGCTTCATTGTCTTTAACCGTATTGATAATTGTTTTTTGTTTGAGCGCATGCTATTTTGGAAATAAACGAGATGAAAATTTGCCCAATTTCTTAAATTAATGAAAAATTATCATCTGATTTTCCTTAGACCACCAAGCGATCCGCTAAAAAAAATCGCTCAAATTTTCCCAGATCCCGAAAGCATTAGAAATTAAGAAGAAATAGTGGGAGATGGGAAATTTGAATTCCCGATCATATTGCTATATCCAACCAGAGAATCATAGCAATTGGATGGATAATTTAATTTTTGCTTTTCTCAATTCATAGGGGCGGATATCATTCGATCTATCTAAATCAATAAAGGAAACGAATTTGAGCCGACAATTTATCTCTAAACAATTAAATCTTTCCAGTAAAAAGAATTAGAATGGAGAAATAGTGGGAGATGGGAAATTTGAATTCCCGATCACCCGGTGAGTTGCGTTGACCGAAATAGTCAAGGATCCAAACCGGGTATCATACCAAGCTAGACTAACCTCCCAGATAAGGTGGATTGCGAATATATTCAACGATTGCCCCTCAAACTCAATTTTCCAAGAGTTCAAAACTTTAGGGTTATCGACTCAATCTTCTCTATCCACATGAATTTCCCATGGGTTAAAAAAATTTGGGTTGGCCTCAGTGAGGGCAATGTATAATACGGTTCTTTACGGTTCTTGAAGATCGGGTGCGGGACCACATCTATGGGCGGGAATCACGAAAAACAGTGGTGTTATACTAAATCGAATTACCCATTGAAATTAAGAGAGAGCCATTCTTAAACGACTTACACTAGGTTTTTTGATAATAGGGATTTATTGAAATTTTAGAATCGTAAAAGAAGAACTTGGAAAGACTTGCAAGAAATTGAAGCATTGCATGAGAACTTAGAGAAATTGGAGGAATGACACCGAATGCGCTTTGATCCCGTTAAAAAAGAATGCCACCTCTCGGTAAAAAATGTGGTTCATCCACCTCTGGAAGAAGGGGATAGTGTGACCACAAGTGCTAACATGGGGCGGGGGCGTGCTTTAGTGTCTTTGCGCGTTCGTGCAAGCCAGGGGCGAGATTTGCATTCTGTTTACCAGACTAAGGTTGAAGAATTGGATCGCGTTCCGGGTCTGAAAATTGAAAACGAGGTTACGGTTAGGTTAAACCTAAAGGTGGATGATTGGTCCTTTTTCATTTCGGGCCGGGCAGATACGGTGCAAACTTCTTCCAAAGAGATTCTAATCCAGGAAATCAAATCCGTGTCCAGTATTCTCAAATTTTCCCTCGAGTCGTCCAAAGGCCAAGACTTCAGTGCCCAGCTCCTAATATATGCATATTCTTTTCATCAGCAGTATCCCCATCACACCCTCCGCCCACAATTAATATTAATGGAATTAGGTTCCCAAGACACAAAAATCCTTGATATTCCCTATGAATCCCAGAAAAAGTATCTCATGAAGCAATGCACTATGATATTAGGGGATTGGAAGGAACATGAGGTTCAAAAATCCCAGCTCAGTGCCCGGGCTTCCACGATCAGTTTTCCTTTTGCGGAGTATCGTCCCCATCAAAAAGAAATTGTGGATGAAATTAAGCAAAGTCTTACTAACCAGCAATCGGTAATGCTTCTGGCACCCACTGGCTTGGGGAAAACTGTAGGTTCTCTTCTGCCTGCGTTACAGCATACCGTGGCTGAAAATTTGCGACTATTTGTGGTGACATCGAAAACCACCCAACAGAAAATCTATGCCGACACCCTAAGGTTATTTTCCAAGGGTGGGGGTAATTTCAACTCAATAGTACTAACTGCCAAGGAAAAGATGTGCGTCAATGATGAATATCTCTGCGATCCCCATTTCTGCCCCTATATTTCGGACTATACCGAGGAAAAAGTGGCTAAGGCGGTTAAACTTCTCCTAAAACGTCCTATCCTGGAATCCCGCTATATCCGTCGCATAGCCCGCAAAGAAAAATTGTGTCCTTTCGAATTAGCCCTGGACGCTTCTTTAGGATGCGATGTGATTGTGGGGGATTTCAATTATGTTTTCAACCCCGGAATTCGATTGCAGCGCTATTTCGATGATACCCATGATGATTGTCTCATATTGATTGATGAAGCCCACAATTTACCGACACGGGCGCGGGATTATTATTCCCCAGAATTGAGGCGTGCAGACGTTGAGGAAGTGGAGGATTTTCTAGTACAACAGTCCCTTGAACCCAAAATAAAAAAGGCAATCCGTAAAATCTTTCGGGAATTGCTCGAATATATGGCTACGATGCATAGGGCACTCAAAAATTACCACCAAGAGCGAGTCCTTCCTGTAAAAGTAGACGTGAAAAAATTTTTTGATTGGAACAAACGTTTTGAGAAGTTGGTCTACAAATATATTAAGGCGATAGTAGAGGATACCGAGAATTCTCCACCACCCGATGATCCTTTCCTAACTTTCATTCGGGCCTTCGGCATTTTCGTGTCATTGTTGAAGGAAATTACCAAACCGGAATTCCAACTGCTCTATTATCCAGTAGATCTACGGATACTAATTTTCTGTAAATCGGCGCATAAAAAATTAGCCCAGCAAATGAAGGGTTTCTACGCGGTGATTGCCCAATCCGCTACTCTTTTTCCCCTAAATTATTACCGTAAGATGCTGGGATTTCCTTCCCAAGCACAAAAACTTTACTTCCCCTCCCCATTTCCCCCCGAAAATCGATTAATTATTAATTACACGGGATTTTCCACGCGATATGATGATCGCCCTGGTACATATGAACCTATAGCGGAAATTATTCGGATGACCGTCACCCATCATCCTGGGAATTATCTGGCATTTTTTCCGAGTTTTGCTTACATGGATCGCGTAGCCACTCTCCTTGAAGAATCCCCGCTTCCATCTTCAACAGTGATAATGAAACAGGGGAGGAATATGCCAGAGTCACATCGTCGCAAAGTTCTTCGTGCCCTAGAAAAACAAGATCAACCACGTCTATTATTGGGTGTCCACGGAGGGATATTTAGCGAAGGGGTGGATTATGAAGGAGAAATGGGAATCGGTGTGTTTGTAATTAGTCCCGGCCTTCCCTCCTATTGCTTTGAGCAGGAATTGATTAAGGCTTATTATGAGCAAACGCTCAAGAAGGGTTTTGAGTATGCTTATCGCAATCCTGGGATGACGCGCGTGATTCAAGCTGCGGGACGGATTTTCCGATCCGAATCCGATCGGGGGGTGGTGATCTTCATGGGAAAACGTTTCAATCTTCCCTACTATGCAGAATTGTTTCCCAAGGAATGGGAAATCCGCACAATTTCTGAGAAAAATCAGATCAAGCCGTATTTGAAGCGTTTCTGGTAACCTTCGAAGACAGTATTAAACACTCAATTCGTGGAATGGATAACGTATGAAACTTTTTCAAGGTAAAAAGTAATATATGTATGAGGACTTACAATGGCTAAACCCTTAAACCAGAAACTTATTCGGGCTCTGATCATTACAGTATTGGGGCTTTTTATTCTAACCATCACGCTTGCATGGATTTTCTATCCCGATCCCTACAAATTTTTCCAATATTTTGTCAGTGAGTTGGGATCCCACACCACCAAACTCGGTACCGATAATACTACCTCAAAATACATTTTTGGCATCGGATTGCTGAGTTGTGGCTTTTTGGCTTTGGTAATGGCCATGATCTACTTCATTCGGAGTCAAAAATCGATTTTGAACATCCTAAAAGGGCTTACGTTGCTCACCGTAGCTGTTGGTGCTTATGGTGTGATGAATCCCTATGATCTCATCCAAAATTCCTTAATTCATCCCTTGGGTGCTTCATTATTTGTGTTTGGGTTGGATGTCTATACATTTTTCTGCCAATTTTTACGGTGGAAGCATCGAAAAATTGCTCTGGATACCCAAGACACCCAAAAGGTGCCCTTCAACAAATATTTCGTATTCGTGATCTTTGCCATTACGCTTAAGTATGTGATCTTTGCCCTAATGGCTTGGGATATTATTTTACCCGCCACTCAAAAAGTTCTATTAATTGCGGTGTTTTTGGGGATTGCGATGTTGGATTTGGAAGATTATTAAGGCAAACCTGCTCTCTTTCCTTCTCCGATTTTTTATTTTTATTCTGATTCGCATTATTCTCATTCTAAATCCATAATTTGCTTTTCATAGTGTCCTTCATGGATTCTAGTATTATTCTGGAGAAGAAGCACATAAAGATTTATGGCGAAGGAAAAATTCCATATCTTAATGGAAACCCCCATTTCCTATGCAACGATCCAGCAGTGGTATGATGAATATTTTCACTCCTATCTTTCCCGTCCATCCCTCAACGAGGATGATATCGATGCCATAACCTTGAAACATCTTCATTCCTATCGTGTGATGGACTTAATGGTCACCATTGCCACTGGGATTGGAATCTCCCCTGAAGATCTGGAACTTGCAAAAATTATCGGAATTCTGCATGATGTGGCCCGATTTTCCCAATATACCCAATATCATACAATGCATGACTCTCGATCAATCGATCACGGGGAATTAGGTGCCAAAATTATTCGAGAGGAATCTCCCCTTAGCCAGGGATCTCCGACAACTCTTAATTTGATATGTTTGGCAGTTCTTTACCATAATAAATTGGAAATTCCGGATGATTTGACTCCTCGTGAACGTTTATTTTGCCAGATGATCCGGGATGCAGATAAATTGGATGTTTTCGCCTTAGCTTGTCCCATTTACCAGAAATTTCCCGATCAGCTTGGAGAGAAGTTAAAGATGCATCTTCCATCCCATGGGGATCCTACTCCCGAGGTTATTGCAGCAGTTCTGCGAAAAACATCAATCGATGTTTCAATTTTGCAGAATATGACGGATTTCAAGCTTTTTCAACTCGCTTGGGTCTTTGATTTCAATTTTTCCGTTTCAATAGACATCTTACAAACTCATGAGTATCTTCAAATATTGTTCGATTCTCTCCATCTTTTTCCCGAAAAAGATAAGGTAGTATCTACTATAACTGCCTATGTCTCCCATTTTTTGGTTAGGGATTGAGTTTTAGTGCTATATCATTGCTTTACTTTTTTTTTTGAATATTTCTAATTTTTCAATAAGCGCAAATAATGATAGATCCGAGGCGACAAAAATTCCCTCGCAACGTTCTAACTAAAAAATCGAAGGGGTGTCCTTGTTCTTTTTCGGGTAGTTTTAATAGTTCTAAGGGGAGAAAACAAGGAGGATTAGAATGGTGGAGTATGAAGTGTTTTTGCTGCATGACTGGCAACGGGAGCTGATTCATAGCAAGGGAGATATAAATGCACGTTTCCCAGTCAAAATCTTTGGATCCTTTCTCAATCCACCTTCTTGGCAAGTAAGTCGTATGGTTATTAAAAATCTCCTCGATATTCCCAACCTCTTCGATCTCCCTGAACTACCGGCTTATATTCGCGCTAATTCGAATCCTCCTTCACATTCGACATCAATACGCGTGGCTCTGATTTTCTTTCCCATGTCGACAAATTTTTCACTAAATTTTCAATTTAAAAACCATTTGCTTCGCTACCTGCAGACTTCGGATGATTCTACAGCCGATCATTTTATGAAGGGTAAAATAAACGAAGCTGCCCGCAATCTACGTAACAATCTTCGGTTGTTTCGGGAGAAGTGTAGCAATTCCAAAACGACTTCACTTGCATTTCACTGGACTCAATCACGCCTACCAGAAAAATTAAGAAAGCAAAAAATAGCTTTGGAAAATCGATTTCTATTTGGTTCATTGGCTGCAAAATGGCTTACCAAGATTGATTTGTTTCCGCAAGTATGGGTGGGAGAACACCATTACAATGGCATCCCCTTGCATCAGACCGCCGAAACTTTTGTGGAAGGAATTCTCTATAATGAAATCAATTTTGTAACTGCGTAAAAAATTTAGAAAAGAGTAATTCAAACTAAAAAATTGAAGTAGGGAGTTATTCGGAAAAGTTTTTTAAAGAAAAATGGAGCCAGTAAAGGGAATTGAACCCTCGGTAATCCGAAAACATGGTACATTTATTGAATTAATTTCAAAGGAAGCAACAATTTATTAGTCAACCCCAGAGTTGATAGAAACCAATCTGATCTAAAAAGACAGGGAATCGATAAGGGTACAACTTCTCGAATTCCTCAACCGCCCTTTATTCAATATATCTGTAAACAATGAAGGATTTTTTGAGTTATTTGGAGAAAAAATATAAAAATAAAGCCAACGGTGGGAATTGAACCCACGGCCTGCTGATTACAAGTCAGCCGCTTTAGCTACTCATCGATCACGGTGAAAAATAGCCGCTAAGCCACGCTGGCGCCATTTTATTCTTTCCGCTTTTTCAAAGTTGAAAGAATTTTATATGTACCTCAATTAACCCCAGAAAATATTAAAAATTTTTGATTTGAACGCTGAACTAAGGGGTTTGTCCTCGGGAGGCGAGCGATCTACGAACAACCAACGAACTTATTCCAAAGGATCGCTTAAAATGAAGAATTTGTTTTTTTCCGATTTAAGTATTCCACCAACTGTCAATAAGGGATTTTTTTAAAAGAGAAGAATTGCATTATAACCTTGAGCAAGAAAGTGCGCACATCATTTCCTCATCAATTCAGCAGAAGATCAAGAAGATCAAAAAGATCAACCCATCTTCCTATTCTTATTTGTCTCATTGGAATCGTGGGTCTCATGGGATTCACCAATTTTATTATGGTAGGAAGATCGTATACAGATGAGGATAACCTCTCTTTTGATACAATTCTTGAATATCCTTCTTTTTCATCATCAGGGGATACTGTACCCATTCAATCCGGGGATCTTATCGACAGCATCCCCTTTCCTTCCATCAATTGGACTAAGGAA
The DNA here is from genome assembly GCA_018238965.1 of Promethearchaeota archaeon. GTDB lineage: Archaea > Asgardarchaeota > Lokiarchaeia > Sigyniarchaeales > Promethearchaeaceae > Harpocratesius. The sequence goes on along the minus strand of JABCSI010000097.1, from coordinate 884 downwards.
GATTACGACATGATTTTTGTATTACCGCCAGATCATCCCGAATTTTATCCAATTGCCCAAGAGTACGCTGAGTGGAAGGCGTACTTAGGGATCCGAGTGCTGATACTGGACAACTATCTGGATTTTACGGGAGTTGATGAGTCCGAGCAATTGCGCAATGCACTAATTTATTATTATCAACAATATTCAATTCAATGGCTACTGCTGATGGGGGATACAGGCCTGATCCCGATTCGTTATGTTTACAATCCCGATGTGGCTATTGTCGGGGATCATGAAGCCTTGGGAAGTCCCGATTTAAAACCCACCGATTTTTATTATGCCGATCTCACGGGGGATTGGAACATCGATGGTGATCAATATTGGGGTGAAGATGGGCGATATAACTCCGAAACCGGCACTCCCGAATTGGATTATTATCCCGAATTATATGTGGGTCGATTCCCAGTCGATGACGCAGACGAATTGGCACTGCTCGTAAATAAAACGATGGGCTATGAAATGGGCTTAAATCCCGGAGATTGGATGGGACGATATTTGGCAATTTCGGGTATTTCGGACAGAGTGGGCACTTTAGGCGATACAAATGGGGAAGATGAGGCGGTGCTGAATCAATACATTTTGGAATCCTATGTAGAGGGGAACATGGACTGGATTCATACCCTTGAGCACACCAGTGCCTACACTCCCCCTGATGATGACAGGATCGTTGATTTATCGCAAGCATATGTAACAAACGCCATTAACGACGGACAATCTATCGTTGTATATGCCGGTCATGGTAGTCCTTATGCTTTTTCTGCGAAATCTGCCATTACGACCTCCAGTATCTCGAATCTAACCAATTTTAACATGTCATCATTTCTCTACGCGGATGCATGTTC
>JABCSI010000096.1 GCA_018238965.1 Promethearchaeota archaeon | reverse complement strand
TATACCCTCTCCCTCAATATTTCGCGCCAGTTTATACGTAAACAAAATCATAGCACTTTTGGAATTGCTGTAGGCTTGCTGACCATTGTAGAATTTCTCCAATTGGAGGTTCTTCATTTTAATCTTGAAAAATTTATGAATATCCGAACCCAGATTAATAATTCGGGCTGGTGTGCTTTTCTTCATCAAGGGGAGGAGCAATTTGGTCAAATGGAAATGGGCCAGATAGTTTACCCCAAATGTACTTTCAAAACCGTTTACCGTGGTGCTCCGTTTCATTTGAAAAACACCCGCATTGTTGATTAAAACATGTAATTGGGAATATTTTAATTGGACATAGTCTGCTAATTGGCGAACTGCTTGTAAATCCGCTAAATCGCAGATCATTAAATCGATATAGGGATTTTTGGTTGATTCTATTAGATCTTGGCGCGCTTCTTTACCTTTTTCTAAATTTCGGCAAACCATGATTATCCGAGCACCTTGTTGTGCCAAGATTCGTGCTGTTTCCTTCCCTATTCCTGTATTTGCCCCGGTAATCATACAGATTTTGTCTTTGATCCAAGTGTGGTCATTCATTGTTCCTAAGATAGTTTGCCCTCGCTGAAATAAAAATTAGCATATTTTTTAGATCACTCAAGCACCGAATGTAACTGGATTGAATAAATGAAGATTCCATCAATAACGAGTGAAAAAATTATTGTAATTACCCGCCCATTCAAATTTTCTAGCAATAATCCCTTATTCAATCTTCATTTTTTTTTTCATGGCATCCAACAGGTCAAAATATAACTGTTTATAGAGTCGGAGATCTTCCTCACATTTCTGCAATTTTTGTTCACAATGCCTTGTCTCTTCTTCTACTTCCATCATTTTTTGCAATGTGGTGTTGGACATCCCCGAACCGAACTTAATTTTAAGGTTGGTTTGCACTTCACGATACGGAACTCCGATTTTTAATAAATTCCGTGCAAACACGATTTTTTCTTCACTGGATTTTCCCATTCATCTCATTTCCCATAGTTTTTTCAATATTGTACTGAGATATTAACGTAAAGGAAAGAATTCAGTAATCCTCCAATTCTTTTTGAGTCATAGATTCAGTCGTGCTCAATTTAGCCATCACTTTCCGATGTTCGGAGAGTATCTCCTCTTTACTAAAGGGTAAATGCTCATCGCGGTAAATTTTTTGCCCGCAATAGGGACAGAATATGATAATATTGGTTGCCATATCAACAAATAAACTGGGATCTAACGTATTTTGACAGTGTTTACACGTCCAAGCGGAGGATAATGATTTTAAAGATGAATCGGATATAGTGCTAATATCCCCCGGTATTTTGGATTTAGGCAAGTGAATAACATAGGAGATCTGCTTAAATTGGATGTAAAAGCAACCACCAACAATATTACAGATAGTAAATACGATTAGAGATAATTTGAAATCACCGAATTGGGTAAAAAAGATCCCTGAATCTTGAAAGAAATCGAAAAGTAATATTCCTGCAATGGTTAAACCACTTTGCAAGATCGCCCATATTCGAAGGAAATTTCCAACCGAACCCCAAAATTCAACAGGTGCAAAGAGAGGCTTTAATAACCGTTGAAATAATAAACCGAGAATAATGGGAATCAAAAAAAAGATGAAAACATTGCTACCATCTATAAAAGTTAGAGGAAGAATTGCGATTAGGATAAGAATTATAAGAGTAGATTGAAGGGAAAATGGCTTTTTGGTTCGAATATATCGAATTGTTAAGCTTTGCGCTCTCTTCTTGATCTTATAATGTTGAATCAGAAGCAGTACTGTATTCATGAGTAAAAATATAATGAAAACTTCATTTCCCATGTTTGGAACTGCATTAGACAGAAAGAGAAATACTTCCATCAGAACTATGAAAAAAATTTTGACGGTTTGATTGAAATTCTGAGAAAACGGAATTCCCAGTGTATCATAAGCAAAATTGGTCAAGATTATATTCAGAAACGTTAAATATACTCCGAAACTCAATCCAAGAATAAACGGGTATCCAATTGTCACAAAAGCAGTTTCATCATTATTACGTAAATAAGTATTAATTCCTATGTAAAATATTGCATGGCTGGTTAACCAAATAATCAAATTTAGCGCAAATGCGGTCCAGTAGTGTGAGTCTCTCATGTTTTTTCTAGCTCATTATACGTTTAGTGATTTAGTAATGATAACACAAACATATAAATGTTATCATAAAAATTGTGTTTCAAATATATTTTGTATGTTTAACGGAGATCAGTCGCAATAACTCACATTAAGATAAGAAAAAAATGATAACAATACGTCAAATTTTTATTTTTCGCCTCCTTTATCAGCATGTAGCATATATGAAAAAAGCATACTTATGGATGGCGATTTCGATTGTGGGTTGGGGACTTTCCACAACATTCGTAGAATTGGGACTCCGGGACTATGGACCCATTCCATCCCTTATTTACCGTTTTGGATTAGCCAGCATTATTACTATTTTTATTTTGGCGGGTACCAAGAATTTGAAGGTTTTGCAATTATTCAAGCATAAGTTAACATGGGTGATAGGCATTTTGGATAGTGCAGGGATGATTATGGCATATTATGCCCAGTCCTTTGGAATTCCCCCTGGTTTGGCCGCCCTTCTCATGATCCTATATGTTGTATGGACACCGCTATTTTCACGCCTAATTTTGAAGAAATCTCTCAAAATCAAACATCTATTATCTGTTATCCTTTCTCTCCTAGGCATTGTTCTCATTCTAACTGAGGGAAATTTCAAGAATATTGTCACCGGAGATTCTCGTTTTATGGGATACATACTATTGATTCTTACATCGATTTCTTGGAGCTTGTATTTCATATTCACAGAAATCCAACAGCAAAAAGGGACATCGGATATTACGGATACACTTGGGAATTTTTCCAGCGTGATCATAATCAATTTTTTCTTTAGTGCCTTTATTGGTATGATAACCTTGGATTTTGCGTTTCCACCAGCAATTTCATGGATCTGGATTGGTTTGTTGGCAGTATTTTCAACCGTCATTGCCTTTTTTACCTATTATGAGGCCCTGAAAGAAATCGATGCAAATTTAGTTTCTATTTTGCTTCTACTTCAAATAATTATTCCATATTTCATAGATATAGTTTTTTTGGATAAAACTTACACCTTTTGGGTCATCATTGGGAGTATAATATTACTGTTATCTGCAGCATTGGCAGCCCTTCCTTCTTTTAACAAAGTTGATAAAGGACATAAAAAAACCTCTTAAAATTATTCAACAGGCGAGCAAACATTTCTCATTTTGAGGGAGTTATTACTTTATAACCACATGATATGCAAAATTTAGATCCTGTAAGGATGGAAGCACCACATAAGGGACAAGTAGAAGCAAGTTTGGTTCCGGAACTAGTATTTCTTAAAGGAGATTTTTTTATATCATTGTCTTTTTGAGTTGGAATTCTACTAAAACCTAACAATTTTCTAAATTTCACTAATACAATCAAGAAGTATCCTACTATGCTGAGTTGTTTACTCTCCCGTGAGATTGCTCTAAAAATGTAACTCTTAAAACTATAAGGGGTTAAGATTCCTTCTGTCATTTTAACCGTTGATCCTATGATACTTATTAATATCATAAACAGAAATAAGAAAAATATTACTAATGCAAAATAGGCTGTGAGAATTAATGCTAATATCAATGCGGCGTCCCATGAAACAAGGATATCAGTTAAGAACCGAATATTGGTGAAAAATAGTAAAATCCCTGCAATTATTGTGTTATTTCTAAGTTTATGAGGTAGATTTGGGATTTTTCGGTTCCAATTTCGAAATCTACGATTTTTGCGATCTAAATTTTTTAATATCCAGTATCCAATAATCCAGATGGACAAATATCCCAATATTGAAAGATGTAGCCATAATTCAAAGAATGTACTTCTACCCAAAGCCATTAGCACAAAATAAATTATATATCCTTGCTGGTAAAAATAAAAAACATATCCATTTTGCCGAGTATAATCAATATTTGTGGTTAAATGCTTTGAAACAATTAGACGACGGACTTGAATTATCCAAGCTTTTATATTTCCTATGATCATTAATGTTAAAACCACTAAAACTCCATATGCGATAATTTGCTGAAGAATTGAAAAGTGTGATACATCTAAAACGGCAACACCAACAATTAAAACATATACAAAAAATTGAGGTACATTCAACAAGGCAAGAAGTAAAATGGGTTTTAAAATTGACATGCGCTTTTTCTTTGTTCCATTTAGAGTTGAGATTAATTCATCTTGAAATTTCATTTCCTCATGCCCAAGAATTAACGATTGATCCAAGGAAGTGCCTAGAATATAATCCGAGAGATGAAATAGGGCGAAGATAATCAAGGCTCCAGTAATGTCTCCTGAAAAACCTCCCGAGAAATCACTTGAAAGATCTTCAGAGAGGAATTTCATAACCATTAGGGAAGCCATCAAACTATAAAATAAGGGATAAAACATAGTTCTACAGGTATTTTTTGTATTTTGATGAAGAAGTGAAGCAGAAATCACATGTTCATTGATAATTTCTTGGAAATTCTTGTCAACTCCTTTATGGTTTCGGTGGTGAAGGTTTGTAATTCTATCTTCATCAGGGGAAAGAAATTGATGCAAACGAACACTATTTTCTTGCGTTTGTAAGAATTGCATTTGAGGTTTTGAAAGGGAGATTTTCCATAAGCCATAGGATAATTGCCGGTTAGAAATATATTTTATAAAAAGAATGAAAATTCCAATGATTATTGTCCATCTTGAATAATCTCTAATCGTAAAAATGAGAAACAAGAATAAATGGTTTGATTGTAAATATATATAAACAAATATTGAAATTTTTCCATCTCCAACTAGATTCTTAATAAAATACCGATTACGGAGAAAATCTGTAAAAAAATGATAAAAATACAACGTAAAGGTGAAGAATAACAATGAAGGCAATAATGAACCTAACAGATAGGAAAAAACATAAGATAAGACAAATATTCCTACTTTTTGATAAAAACTAATTGTGATCTGGGGGATATTTTCTGATTTAATATTTTCTTTTTCAGTCAATATTATCGATCATAGTTGGATGAACATCAATTAATATATTATGAGTTTTCTTTCATTAACCTAACAAGATTTTGATAGCCATTTTAATTCAATATAAGAATGATCCCGAGATTGTGAAAAATTTTTAGCTGTATTAGAACTTTAGATCTTAATCAAAATGGAAAAATATGCATGGAGAAAAATAAAAAAAAGGTTTTTTTACAAATAAATCATATTTAGGCTTTATTGGGGTGCCCAAGTGTGATCAGGAGCATCTATACCTTCATAATTGAGTTTAAAGCCAGTGTTAAGGGTTTTTGCTCGTTTCTTTAAATTCCCCATGATAACTAAACGATTAATTTGATTCGTCCCTTCGTAAATTTGTAATAATTTTGCGCCACGGAAAATGACCCCCATTCCATATTCTTCTGCGTACCCATATCCACCCATAATTTGAATGGCATCGGTTGCATTCTGCATAGCATTATCCGAAGCAACCACTTTTGCAATAGCAGATTCGGTGGAATTTCGCATATTATTATCTGCTAACCACGCTGCATAACGTGTTGTTTGTTGAGCAGTTAAAGCCCGGCCCTGCATATCGGCTAGCATAAATCCAATTCCTTGGAATTTGGCAATTTTACTACCAAAAGATTTTCGGGTGATAGAAAATCTCGAAGCTTCATCAACACATCGTTGGCATACTCCTGCTGCGATCGCAGCAATTCCCGCTCGTGTTTTATCCAAGGTTTTCATGGCGTTGTGGAATCCTTTTCCCACTTCACCAACTAAACAATCTTCAGGGATATGAACATTTTCAAAAATCACTTCAGCCTGATTTGAAGCTCGCTGACCGATTTTATTTTCAATATGGCCAATTTCAACTCCCCGATCTTTGGGAACCATGAAAACAGCAATTCCTTTGTATCCTAATTTTGGATCAGTTTGAGCAAAGACTGTAAACAAATCCGCTTTCGCTGCGTTAGTAATCCAACATTTACGCCCATTGATAATCCATTCATCGCCTTGCTTTTCAGCCATGGTTGTGGTGGCCCCGGCATCGGATCCAGAATTTCGTTCTGTGAGAGCAAATGCTCCCAGTTTTACTTTTTCACCAGTGATAAGGGGTTGAATATATTTTTGCAATTGTTCGATGGTAGCGTCAACCATTAGTGGTGCGAACGCTAAATTATTGCACATAATAGATGTTGCACATCCTGCATCTCCGTAACCTGTCGCTTCAGACACGAAAGTTTCGTCTAGTAAATTATATCCCGGACCCCCCGCTTCTTTAGGGACATGTAAATTCATTAATCCTGCTTCGTAGGCTTTTTGTAAAAGATCCATGGGGATTTCATCGGCTTTATCCAGCTCAACTGCGTAAGGAGTGATATGCTCCTTTGTGAACGCAACGGCTTTATCTTGCAATTCCTTTTGATAAGGAAGTAAGTTATAATCAACCATTTTATAGTTTGACCTCTTTGATGTTTTTTTTCAAAAACAAGTGGTAATCCGTGGTTAATTTGTGCTTTTCGTTATTAAAAAACTTTTTTTTACAATTCCCGAAAATTAGAAAAAATCTTGCTCCCGCACCTTGGATTCAGATTCAGCATAGTTATCATTTAGGTGCGATGAAATGCGATGAAATGCGACAAATTGCCAAAGAATTTCAACACATAATAAAAGGATGTTCTATTCCCACGTTTTCTATTGCCAATCTATTTGAATATTTGCTTGTCTAAACAATAATTGAAAATAAATAAAAAGTGGATAGGATACTAATATCATGTATGAACAAAAAATTAAAAGAAATTGAACAAGTTTTCCAGCTCGCCTCTGAAATGATCGACGAAGGGAAACTCTCAGAAGCTTTGGAGATTTTAAATGCGTTAGAGCCGATAGACGAGTATACTGAGCGACAGAAAGCGATCTTTTATAGTCTCAAGAGTGAAATTCACTGGTTTTTAGGTAATTACCCAAAAGCGTATGAAACGGCTGAAAAAGGGAGGCAAATGGCTAAAAACATCGAACGGAGTATTGAAGTTATCGACTTGTTCCTAAATATGGCATTAATCTCAGTAGGTATGGGAAAATTTTTCGAAAGTCTGAATTTATTGGAAGAAAGTGCTGAAATCCTTCAAAATTTACCACAGATTTCAGAAAAAGATCGTAAACAGAGAACGGGTATAATTTATTTAATCAAAGGCGCCGATTTTCATTATTTAGGAGAAATGATGAACGCCATTGAAATGTTGAAGGTTGCCATCGATCTCCTAGAAAAATGGGGACCACAAACTCATCTTGCTATAGCTTATGCTTTATGTGGAGGAAGTGAGTTCCGATTTCTCGGAGATTACAATAAATCTCTTAATTATATTGTCAAATCTCAAAAAATCTGTGAAAATCAAGAGTCTCCGTACTATAATACTGCCAAACTGATATGTCTTCGTGAAAAGAGTATTATTTTGTCTATAAAAGGCGACCTTAAACTGGCTTTGGAAACTGCTAAAAAAACAGTATCTTTGGCTCGAACATATAACAACTCCATTTATACACATGTTGGATTAAACATTATAGGACTCATCCATCACGAATTAGGCGAATGGGACCAAGCAATTAAATATTATAAAGAAGCTTTATCCATCGCTGAAAATAGTGGAATTGCTATTAGTATATTAGATATATTAACTAATATTCTTGAGATTTACATAAATAGGGGGGAGATCACTGCTGCTCAACAAATATTTCATGAAATGGAACAATATCGAGACAAAGAAAAAGACAATAAGTATATGGATCTCATTTATCGATTTGGGAAAGCACTTTTACTGAAAGTGAGCAAAAGAACCCGAGACTTGGGGGGTGCACAAGCGATTTTTAAAAATATCACTAACGAAGAAGTTATTTCTATAGGATACACTCAAAGAGCCACTCTTCATTTGTGTGAGATGCTACTAGATGAATTTAACGACACGAAAAATATTGAAGCATTTGATGAATTTTCCTCTTTATTAACGTGTATGCAGAAGGTTGCTGAAAAACAGCATGCCTATAAAATCTTGGCCGAAACGTATTTATTAGAGGCAAAACTAAGCATGATACATTTTGATATGAAAAAAGCCCGCCACTCATTAACACAAGCACAACAGATTGCAGAAAGATACGAGTTAAATCGGCTTGCTATCAATATATCAAATGAACATGATAAACTCCTTCAAAATCTCGAAGTGTGGGAACAAATGGAGAATGAAAATGTTCCCATTTCTGAACGACTCGAAAAAATCGACCTTAGCGATCAAATTTTAACGCAGTTAAAACAAAAACCGGGCGAAATCCCAGATACAACACTTGAATCGCCAATATTTATATTAATTATGGCAAATTCTGGCATTCCTCTTTATACTAAGATATTTTCTAAGGAATTGGAAATTACTGAAGAACTGTTCAGCGGTTTTCTTTCAGCGTTCAATACTTTCAGTGATGAAATCTTTTCCGAAGGCTTAGACAGGGCAAATTTTGGTAAATATACGATTCTGATGACAAGTCTGCCTCCCTTTAGGAGCTGTTATGTTTTTAAGGGGCAATCATTCCTTGCGCAACAAAAATTTTCCCAATTTAATGAAAAACTTTATAACTCCGAGCAAATTTGGAAGAAATTAACCTCGGCTAATCGAACCGGTCAAGTAATAAAGGACGATGCTAGTAAAGGGCTTGGACAATTAGTCAAATCCACTTTTTAACTTATTCGAAAGAAGTCCCCTTCCTTCAAATAAAGATAAAACAAAGGTAAAAAAAGCTATATCAGTTGTCATCTGTACCATGGTGCAGGTTCGTCCTCCCATTATTTCGTATTTTATCATTTTTTCTCTTCTTATTTCTTACTGAATTTATTGAAGGCCAGAATCCCTAAGGGATTGCGTTGAACTCAACGGCTTTATCTTGCAATTCCTTTTGATAAGGAAGTAAGTTATAATCAACCATTCAAAAATTTCTTGCATCTTAAACAAGATAAGCACATCAGACATGACGAATTTTTATTATCTGAAATGGAGGAGATGATTTAAACAATAGAGTGAAAAAAAAGGTCTGAAAATTAAATCTCACAGTCTGTGGTCCTTTTTAGTATTATATTAATTGCGATCCGATTCCCTTCCCAAATTCGATGCATTTTTCCAAGCTCTCGTCATCCGGGTTCCATTTAGCTCTAATTCCATCATTCAAGAGTTCAAATTTGGATTTCTCAAGCAAGATATTTAATTCCTTGACTGATTCCCCCGACCATCCATAACATCCAAAAGAAGCCGCTTTTTTATTCTTAAAACCTAATCCTTTAATCATTTCCATGATTTCTGCCATGGAGGATAAGATTCCGCGCCCAATGGTTGGGGATCCAACTAAAATGGCTTTAGATTTAAATACTTCAGTAAGAATATCATTTTTATCGAATTTTGCTGCATTGAGCAATTGAATCTTGATGGTTGGATTGGTTTTTCGCATGCCTTCACTTATTGCTTCCGCCATCCTTCGAGTTCCATTCCACATTGTGTCATATATAACAGTTATTTGATTCTCTTGGTAATCTTTCGACCATTCAATATATTTTTGGATAATCTGGATTGGGTTATCTCGCCAAATTACTCCATGGCTTGTGGCAATGATATCAATTGGAATTTTAAGTTCCAGGACCTCTTTGATCTTCTTATCTACCAGTGCGCTGAAGGGTGTTAGGATGTTTGCATAATATTTGATGCATTCCTGCCAGAGCAAGTCTTGATCTACTAAATCATTATACATAAGATCATTCACATAATGTTGACCAAAGGCGTCGTTGCTGAATAGAATATTATCTTGGGTCAAATATGTAGCCATGCTGTCAGGCCAATGTAACATCCGCATTTCAACAAAAACCAGCACTTTCCCATTTCCGATATCCAAAGTATCCCCGGTCTTCACAGTGTGGAAATTCCAATCCTTATGATAGTGCCCCTTCAAAACATCTACTCCATTTTTGGTACAGTAAATGGGAGTATCGGGGATTAATGCCATTAATTCAGGCAGTGCTCCGCTGTGATCAATTTCTCCATGGTTTGCAATGATGTAATCAATTTTATTGAGATCAATTTCTTTAGCGAGATTTTTCACGAATTCTTTTGAAAATGGCATCCAAACCGTATCAATCAACACGATTTTTTCTTCTTTAATCAAGTAGGAATTATAGGTTGTGGAATGATCCGTAGAATATTCATTTCCGTGGAACTTCTGAAGTTCCCAATCCTTAATTCCGACCCAGTATACATTATTTTTTATTTGAAAGGTCATCTTAATTTTTATTTGCTTCTTGTAGTTAAATAATTTTCTCAGTTTTGTAGATTTCAATCCAAAAATAGAAAAAAAAGAAACGATTGGGGGTTGTGGTTATGGGAAGCCCACTATCTGCTACTTCTTACTGAATTTATTAAAGGCCAGAATGCCCAAGACAAATACACACGCGCTAATGGCTGCCAAAATACCGATATTGGTCCAAATTATTCCACTCCAAGGAGAGACTTGACGAAGAAACAGAGCCTTCAAGGTTTCCGTAACATAATGGGATGGCATCAATTTATTTAACAAAGTGGGTTCACCAAGGGTCACGAAAGTCCCCAAGAACATCATCGGCATAATGAATACGAACGAGAGTCCTGTTGACATTCCTTCATTTTTGGATATTACCCCGACTATTAAACCTAAGCCTATGCATGTCAAGGAAAAAACAATCGTAGCCAAGAATGCCACCAATATGTTTCCGAAGGTAATCACAGGTGAATATCCCATAATAAAAGCCATAATGAACACTATTGCAGTCTGAACTGTAGCAGTAATTACATTGGAAAGTGTCAGTCCCATCATAATTTCACTGGATCGGGTCGGTGTCAAGTATATCCGTTTTAATAATCCCAGTTTCTTTTCCATTGTAATATTAAGTGATATTGTCATAATGAGAAATATCGTAGCGAAGGCAAATAATCCAGGCACAAAATAATCAAATTGGGTGTATTTTTTAACCTCGACAAAATCGGGGCTCCCCACAGTGATTGGACTTTGGATAGTGGAAACTTCCGGACCATAGATTGTTTCAGCCAAGGCTTGTTGGATCACCGGAGGGAGCAAATTATTGATAATCATCGACCCTTGATCCAATTGCAGCGAAAGGCTCACATTGATCCATTGGGAGGAATCGAGGGGAGAATCCCAATAAGAATCGATGCTAAGTCCAAAATCTTGGGGAATTATGACGATGGCAGAGAGTTCCCCCTGCAATAGGGCGGCTTCGGCATCCTCAATGTCATTGGGACTGTAAGAGAGATCCACTTCTAAAATTTCATGGGTGGATAGATTCCCGATGAAATGGACAGACCAATCGGTTGATTGACTGCCCACACTGTTAGTATCTTGATTAATGACCGCTATATGATATGTAGTTTCACCGGATGAGCCAATTGCCCCGAAACTAAAACCAAAGGCCAGGGTTAGAAGCAGTGGAAAAAGCACAATCAAAAATAATGTGGCCGGATCCTTAACCATACGGGTAATTTCTTTGTTTAGAATCGCTTTGACTCTTTGAATTTTCATCTTTATTACACCGTCTCCCGTATGCGCCGCCCGGTCAGTTGAATAAAGACATCCTCCAGAGTTTTTGCCTTATATTTTTCTTTTAATTCCTTGGGAACCCCCAATTCAATTAGTTTTCCGTTATCGATAATTCCGACCCGATCGCACAAATATTCGGCTTCTTCAATATAATGGGTTGTGAGAATGATAGTTTTTCCCTTTTCTTGGAGTTCCTTGATGAATCCCCAGACTGCACGTCGAGATTGGGGGTCCATTGCCACAGTTGGCTCATCAAGAAAAACGATTTCGGGATCGCTTACCAAGGCAATGGCTGTATTAATTCGTCGGACCATGCCTCCGCTATAATTTTTTACGGGTCGATGGGCATCTTCGCTTAAACCCAATGCTTCCAAGAGATGATCAATTCGAGTTTTTAGTTCTTTTTTTCGGACAAGATGAAGGTTTCCAAAAAATTCTAGGTTTTTCCTTCCTGATAAAAAGCCGAAAGTGGCGGGTTCCTGGGGACAGACCCCAATTAAGGTTTTAATTTTTTCGGGGTGGTGGATTACATCGATATCTTCAATTTTTGCTTCCCCACTAGTGGGTTTAAGAAGACCACAGAGAATATTGAGGGTAGTGGTTTTTCCGGCGCCGTTCGGACCCAAAAATCCGTATATTTCCCCTCTACGGACATTTAAGTTGAGATCATCTACAGCAACGACTTCGTCATTGAATTTTTTCACCAAATTAGTCACCGAAATTGCAATCGGCGCTTTTTTTTTAGATGATGTTGCCGTTGGTGGTTGTGGTGAATGTGGTGGTGGCGGTGATTCTGATGCGGGCATTGTTGGAATTTGATTCATATTGCTCACTGGTTATTAAAC
>JABCSI010000095.1 GCA_018238965.1 Promethearchaeota archaeon | reverse complement strand
GGTGATTTCAAATGTTTCTCTATAAAGAGAGTATGATGTGGCACCGGGAAGTGAATTCCAATATATAGAAATTTCTCCAGTATCGGTAATTTCCGGATAAACATCAAAATAACGCATCATTTTTTCATTAAATGGAAGAATGTTGACTGTCACAGCTTCACAGTTGGACATTGTGCTGGTTTCGAATCCATTTGTAGCTAAAATGACATAATAATAAGTTCCATTTCCGGGGACATAATCGATGAAGCTTGAATAAGCACTAAATCCAATAAAATATAATTCAGAAATTTCTGTTATTTCACTAGTATGCCTGTAGATTAGATAATTATTTGCATCTCCAATCGCATACCAATTTAATTGCACTTCTTCATAATACGTCTCATGCCAATAGATCGGATATAGTTGGATAACTTTTTCCGTGAATGGAATTAAATTTACTTCAACGCTATCAAATGCAGCTAATTCTCCGAATTCAAATCCATTATAGGGCAGAACGCAATAGTAAAAAGTCCCATTTTCAAATAATGTTTCTTCATACCATGTATCCATTTGAATCGCTATTGGATCTAATCCTGAAATATCTGTTATTTCACTGGTATCCCGATAAAGATAATAACTTTGAGCATCCTTGACAGTACTCCAACTCAGCTGCACATATCCATCTTCAGTATAAGAGGGATAAACATCAAAATATCTCGGAGATCTTTCATTGAATGGAAGTATTTCAACAGAAACACTTTCAGAATTAGAAACTAAGCTATGTTCTTCACCCTTCACGGCGACAATAGCGTAATAATATGTCCCATTTTCTTCAACATTGTCATACCAATAATATGATGATTGGTACTCATAGGATGGTGTCAAAGCAATATATTCTAAATATGAATAATCAATTATTTCGATAGTATCTCGATACACTAAATAATAATCTGCATCATACATTGATCCCCATCGTAATCGAACTTCACCATAATCATCAGAATTCCATTGTATTTCATCCAAGATGGGCGATCTCTCTGAAAAAGGTATGATTACAACTTCAACACTTTCACAATTTGAAGGCAAAGATGATTCTCCACCAGTATTCGACGTAACTGCATAATAAAATGTGCCATTTTCAGTTAAATCATCATAATAATAGCTGTTTTGAATATATTCTGCAATAGGAGTCAATAAAGTAACATCAAGAATCTCAAAACTTTCCCGATATATTGAATAGGATCCCACATCATTATTGGAATTCCAATCGAGATATATATGACCATCTTTATTGGGATTTGGAGTGATTGGATAAAGCAGTGGTGCCTGCAAGGAATTTCCAGAAATATCAATTTGCATATCATAGAGAGAGTTGTCTTGATTCGGTTCAATATGAATATAGTAAAACCCTGCAGTGTCGATTGAATCCCCGGACAGTTCAAATTCTATCGCAATTTGAAAGCCATATTCTTGATATATTAATTCAACAACTATTTGGGTGATTCCATCGGTCCCAAATACTTCTATCTGGAAATTTGCGTAACTTAAATACCAAAGATCAAATGTTATACTCCATCCTGGTTCAAGATAAACTTTATACCAATCATCATCTAATGCATAAAGATAATCATAATGTAGGTCGCTATCCTCATAAATTTCCTTTGCTGAAGAAATATCATCATTTTCTTCATAATCATCTTCCATTAAAGGCCAAACATACAATGTATACTCTAAAATGATGACCGATAAAGGATTCAGGTAAATATAGTAACTCCCTGTAACGGGTGCGCTTTCCAAACAAATTTGTAAGACCCCTTCTCCGAAGGTAATTTCTCCTACTGGAGTTTCATGATCGCCAGAATAAAATCCAACTTCGAATTTATTCATCAAATCTACTACGTTTTCATCCATGAAAATTACCAAGATGCTCAAATTCCCCCCTCCCAGGAGATCTATAATATACCAATCCCCATCTTGTAGAGATGCTTGATACATCCCCGTTCCTTCATCTAACAACCCTTTTTCGAGCCCATATGCCTGATCGTAACTATCATTCTCTTCATAAATATCATCATACGAACTTGAAGGTGCCATCAAACTTACATTTCCATCCAATAATAATTCAGTATTTACGATAAACGAACATATCATCAGAGAAAATACCAGTATACCCCAATTTTTTTTTGACATGAACATAAATAAGTCACCTAATTTGTCTGTATATTATTGTTTTTGTCAGTTATAAAGCTTGTCTATGAAAATCCAATATCGAGATACAGGTCCTATATCGAGAGTACAGGTAATTAAGGTAAAATTTTGCGTTAATAATCTAAAAACTTATCAAATTTCTGTTTTTTTTTAGTTCTAGCTCTTCATCAACGGTTTACTTGATCTTTTCAGACCATTTGGAGAACATGATGATTTTGTATGTATAGTGATCATGGAGAAAGGATTTAGGGATGTGTCTCTTTTTATGAGGTAACTTTGAGGTGTGTTAAGAATGAGTTATGAAATAAAGAAGATTAAAGCTCGATGGATTTTGGACTCTCGGGGCAACCCGACTGTGGAGTGCGACATGTGGGCGGGAGATAATATTTTCGTCCGCGCAGCAGTGCCTTCAGGGGCATCTACTGGGGAAGCAGAAGCTGTAGAATTACGTGATGGGGATCCCGCTAAATTCGGCGGAAAGGGAGTTTTGAAAGCGGTTGAGAATATCAATACAAAGATCGACCAAATTGTAATAGGGATGCCCTGTAATGATCAATATGCACTCGATCAGGCCATGATTGATGCCGACGGTACCCCGAATAAGGGAAACTTTGGCGCCAATGCAATTCTTGCGGTTTCCATGTGTGCGTTGAAAGCCGCTGCAATAATTAAGAAGCAACCTCTATACCAATATGTCTACGAATTGGCCCATGAGGGAAAAAAAGCGTCTAAATTTCTTTTGCCAATTCCCTCATCGAATGTACTCAATGGTGGAAAACATGCTGGTGGTGACTTAGCGCCCCAAGAGTTTATGATTCAAGCCATTGGTGCGAAAAGTTTTAGCGAAGCGCTCCGAATGACCACCGAGGTCTACCACACTATGAAAAAGGTCATCAAGGAGAAATATGGAGCAACATCCGTGAATGTGGGCGATGAAGGTGGCTTTGCACCTGCATTAAAGAATACAAGAGAAGCTTTGAACATTATCATGGAGGCGATTTCTTTAGCGGGGTATAAACCAGGGGAGGAGATCATCTTAGCCATGGATCCTGCTGCTTCAGAATTTTTCGATAAGGAAAAGAAAATTTATCACATCGATGGAAAAAATTTAACCCCTGCCGAAATGGTGGATTATTGGGCAGCGATTATTGAAGAGTACCCCATTAAATCAATGGAGGATCCTTTTGATGAAGAGGGTTGGGAAGAATTTGCTGCATTGAATGCCCGTGTAAAGGGAAAATGCCAGATAATAGGTGATGATCTCACAGTAACTAACGTTAAACGTTTACAAAGAGCCATCGATATGGATGCGATTAGTTCCCTCCTATTGAAAATTAATCAAATCGGATCAATCAGTGAAGCTATTGAGGCGGCAAAATTAACCTTCAAACACGGTTATACTGTAATGGTATCCCATCGATCAGGAGAAAGTACGGACTATACAATCGCTGACCTTGCGGTAGGTTTGTGTACCGGGCAAATTAAGTCGGGGGCACCCTGTCGATCGGATCGGAATTCAAAATATAATCAATTACTTCGAATTGAGGAAGAATTGGGCGATAGGGCCGCATATCCCGATGCATACGAGGATTTTATTAAATTTCAATAGGTAAATGGTAAAAATCTTGCCTTTTTTTCTCATTTTTCTCATTTTGCTCTGATTTTCAGTTTTTCACTTTTTCAAAAAACCACTAATATTTATATATTACTTTGATCCCAATTAGTAATGGATTCTGAGAAAAACAAGAACTCACAGAAATGAAGGGAAAAAAAAAAATGCTGGAACAAATACACGATCATCTTTTAGATGAGCTGAAGACAAATACTAAAACCGATACAATTTTCGTTATTACGGCGATTTTCTTAAATTTACTTACCCTCGGAGTTAATTCCGCAGTATCTCTTGAAGATACAACCGCAGGATATATAACTTTTGTATTGTTTTTAATTTTAGCCGGTGTTGTAAATTGGGTAGTGATTAAAGGACTCAAAACTGGAAGCGAATCCCGAACCAAATTATTAAATGGGTTGATCCAGATGTATGAGGATCAAGATGTCGCAAAATACTACGATCATTCATTATTGGAGGCATATGGGAAGCGATACAATTTATTTACTATTGTTGTAGTTGCAACTGGGGTTTTAGCTTTCGTTGTTCCATTAGCACTAATGATTTTCGATTAATGAGTTGTCAATTTTTTTTTTAACATTTCCTATCTGTTAATAATATTTTTTTGGAATTCTATCAGAGATTATTGAGAACTTTCATGCCAAGAAATACCAAGCAATCAGAAAAGTTATGGTATTGTTCAATACATGCATCAGAATAGGAATATAAATTGATCCCGACTTTTCATACATCCATGCAAGGAAGATACCCATGATCCCCGCTAAAATACCTTGAACAATATCAAGATGGGCAATTCCAAATAAAAGAGCACTGACAAGGATGGATATATTGGGCGATAGATGGTGTCGTAATCCTCGATACAAAAGCCCTCGGAAGAAAAATTCCTCTACAATGGGAATTACACCTGCGGAGAGAAACAATCCAACCCAAAAAATGCCTCCTCCTGTAATGATATCTATCATATTTTCATTCTCACTGGGATTTTGTGGAAAAAGGTCATTGAGAAGCACATTCAAAAACATACGGCCAAAAAATACGATCACAGTGATAAAAATTGCCAAAAAACCATTCCCACTTCCCACAAAATCAAAATTATCCGCCCCTACCTCTTTCCACGAAATTTTTCGTGTATGGATCCCGAATAGCCAAAAGAATCCAAAATTGAAAATCAAACTTAACCCGGCAATTAGCATAGCTAGCACGGTGCTAGATAGAAGATGTCCAAATTGCAGAAATAATCCTATCCCAGAAAGTTGATAGAGGCTTACATTCAAGATAAAAATCAGCACTATCTCCCACCACCGAAATCGAGAGGTGTGCTCCTCGGGGAGAGATGGATTTTCGGATTGCATTGATTAGCCCCCTTACTCAGTAAGTGGAAGAATTCTATATAAATCTGCTGTAACCCGTTTCTGTTTCTTGGAATGAAAGTGATAAGTATGTTTTAACACCAAAGACAGCGGGAAAATTAGATCTACACGGGCACCCAATTGGGAAATTTTCTGGTTGAGAAAATCTCGACCCTTGGGATGCGCCAAATGGAGCGAATACACCACCGATGAAACTTTTAGGGCCTGTTTCAGAAAGATAGTGTCGGCACCCCGAACCTTGACCCCGAAGGGAGGGTTGGTTACGGTTACTATCGTTTCGGGAGAAAATTCACCCCAATCATCACTTCTCCAGGATCGAGAAATAATTTCCCTCAAATCTTCCTTTTGCAAATCCGCTTGAATACAGGAGACCTTGGTGTCCAATTCCAAAGATTTAACATTTTCTTTGCAGATGGCAAGAGCATCGGGATCTACATCCAATCCTATCACATGATCCGCCCCCATTAAAGCCGCTGCCACCGTGAGATTTCCTGTACCACATCCCAGGTCAAGAACAATTCTATTTTCCAAATCCTGTTGTTCAAAGCCAATGTGAAAGAAAATATCCGCTGTGGTGATAGCATCGGTGATATACTGTTCATACCGAATCTTGGGAGGGTTGAAGGTTTTCAAACCTTGGATTATATTGATCAATTCGGATTTTTTTAGGTTGTACGCGGTCATTGATGGGATTCTCGATTTTGTGTCGATTTTGTGCTCAATTAACAAAGATTTTTCTTTCTTTCTACATATTACTCAATTGTAATTAAGGAAAAAATGTTATCGTTAGTGAAAGTTTATGAATGAAGCACGATACGTGGCCGTGGGAGAAGAATTGGGTATTGCCGAAGAATATCTTGGGGATCCCTCCACGACCTATATAGAAAATGGAAAAATTCATGCTGCAATTGCTGGGAATTTAACCATTGACCAAGAAAAACGCAAGATTCTGATTGAAGGAAGTCATGAAAAAAAAAGGAAAATCCCAAAAAAAGGTGATATAATCACCGGATTCGTCTATTCCATTCGGAAAAGTTCGGTGGGAGTCAAAATTAAAACCGTAAATAATCTCGTCGCAGTTGACGTAGGATTAATAGGAAATATTCATGTCTCAAATGTCTCGAAATCATACGTGGAGAAATTGGATGATATTTTCGATAAAAATGATCTTATCCGCGCCCGTGTAGTGCGAATTAACGGAAAGGAATTCCAAATTTCCACAAGCGATGATCAATTCGGTGTCATTAAAGCCTCATGCAAATTTTGTGGTCATGAAATGCAACGGAAGGGAAATAATCAAATTGTTTGCGATTTCTGTAATAATCATCAGCGGAAAGAGATGGCTAACGACTACGGCTCCATAGAAGAGATTCTTAGCTTCTAATAGTCTATTTTTTTCGAAATAAATTTTTACTTTATTTTTACTCGATACTGATGCATATACATTCACGAAATCAAATAGAGATGATTACATGGCACGTACTGGAAAGAAAACAATCGTTATCCAAATAGTTTCCACCGAAGACCTGGAAGAAATAGTTGATTATGCCCAAAAGCGTGCAGATGCATCAGGAATGAGACTCACCGTAGACTATGCTCATGATGTAGGATTGAAATTGAATATAGCAGGACCTCGGGATAAAATTAACCTATACGAGCATCAGATACGTGAATTTTTACGCGGCGAGGAAGAAAGCGCATCTTAGAAAGATGATGTTGTGGATTTTTCTCAAAATCAATGCAAAAATTTTTTTTTAATGGAAATTTGAACTTCTTATTGGTGTTATGAATATGGCGAAAAAAAAATCGGTGGAAGAAGAACTCGAAGGCGAACTTCTCAATGAAGATGATGAAAGCATCGAAGACAGTCTCGACGTTGAGATTCCCGCAGACAAGACCAAGGAAGAATTGGCAGATCTCCTCTCTTCCCAACTGGAAGAAGAAATCCAAGGTAGAGAATTTAAATACCTGCAAATCCAAATTGAGAAAGACAATGATACTGAATACTACATTATTGTCAGACATCAATCACACGGATTTATGAATTATTTGGTGGCCCAGGTGCTCAAATGTAAGGGAGTGGATTTCGTAGCCTATAAATCCACCAGTTTAGATCCTCCGAGATTATACGTCCGACTCGAGGATGGACACGATATCAAAGCCGTGCTCAAGGATGCCTTGGGGAAGATGAGAACCGAGTGGAAAGGCATGAAAAACGCCGTTGCAGCCATGAAATTGTAATAATCAATTAAATCAATCAATTTACTTCTTTTTCTTTCTTATAAATTTGGTAGGCATACTCCCATGGTATTAAATCCTTCCGACGCGTTTTCCCGCGCCCAGTTACAAATTTTGCTGCAAGCCGTGAAATCTCCCAAGGATATCGGCACCCATAAATCTCTGGCCCAATTAGGGGACTCCGTGACAAATTTGATTTATTCCCTCGCTAAATCGGTGATCATTTCACGGTTTACGCAACGGAAAGTAAATCGAACGGTGTTGTCCCATGCTTTAAAAAATGCAGGTATGAAGCAATTCGCTAAAACACGATCAGATGCTCATGCATTAGCTGATACAACCGAAGCCTTCATTGGGTATATGTTTTGTGCCGAAGGGTGGTCAATTGACAAGATGAGCTCCCTATTATGGGAAAAGTTGTCCCAATACGACTTATACGATTATAAAGAGGAAACTAAGGGCGCTATCGAAGCTTTTACTTATCTACTCACAAATATTCACACTCATTTGAATGCCAAATGGGAAAAGAAATCATAAGTAGTCTTACTCTGGGGAAATTGATCAATGTTAAAAAGAAAGAGCTGTATCCTGGCATTCGATGATGGGATGCATGAAAAAGCCGATTTGTACCATTCTCGCCCCCATGATCACTACGCTATCTCCACTCCTAAAACTACTTCTCTGGTAGGTGTAATTACCAAAGGGCTTCAATTACTGCATGTAACCCGATCCAATATTGAAATCGATGGAAGAGATGCTACAAACAGAATTTTAGAGGTTTATGACCAAAATCCCCATCATCAGGAAATTCAAGCGATTCTCATAGATTCTCCTACGATGGGCGGGTTCAATATCCCCGATGTATTTTTAATCCATCAACGCACTAATCTTCCGGTTATCCTAATCCCAAGTAACCCACCCACTCAATCGATCGTTACGGTCTATCAATCTTTATTTCCCGATCGAGATAAGGAAATTAAAATTCTATCAAAACTCCCGCCGATCAGCTCTATCGAAGTTTGTGTGAATGTCACCCCTGAAATCACCAAATTATTGTATTTTCATGCAATCGGCATCGAATCACCGGACATTGTGGAATTTCTGCAATACACTACCCATTTTTCGGCTATCCCTGAGCCATTACGTCTCGCACATCTGATTGCCTCGGAATTATCCATCAGTAAATAAAATTAAATTGCATTCTACTATATTTTTCCATTAAAAAACAATTGGACATAAATTTGGAAAAATAATTGGAAATAAATTTGGAAAAAAATTCAAAATTAATTGTTTAAGAATTAGATTTCATTGATCATAGAATGGCTTTATTTTCCCAAATAGTGGTCGGATTATGTTTTAGTATCTTAATCATTGTGCTATTTTTTGAAGATGAGGACTATTTATCATATGCTGTGGCATTGATGTTAATCGCCGGGGTTGCTTCTGGGTTAGATCCATCTTTACCAGAAGCCCGTAATTTAGATAATTATATTCATGCGATTGATTGGGAAGTTATTTTTTTCCTTATTGCAATGTTTGCAATCGTGGAAATTCTTAATGAAACCATGATATTCCATGCAATCGCAAAATTCATCGTTAAAAAGTATTCCCACAATACCAGATTGATGTTTTATGTTCTCTGTACGATATCAACACTCTGTGCCGCGGTTATAGAAGATTTATCTGTGGCGATTATTTTTATTCCCATTATTGTATTGGCTTGCCAAGAAATGGAAATAAATCCCTATCCCTTCCTATTGGGAATGACTATTTGCATCAATTTAGCCTCCACCTTAACGCCTTTTGGATCCGCAGAAAATATCATGATTGCATCTACATTTGATATATCTTTGGGATTTTTCATCTCTAAATTAGGGTTGTTTTTCATATTTACCGCGATAATCACCCTAGTTCTGTTGGATCGGATTGTTTTGTCAAAAAGCCTGAGGTCAAAATATGATGGTGTGCAAGATATCCCCATAGAAGAATGGGAAGAGGCTGAGAGAATAGAGAGGGAAAAGAAAAATTCATGTCAAAGCAAAGATTTTGAAGATTCTGGTGTTTCTGGTGGATCTGACGATTCTGGTGATTCTAGTGTATCTGGAGATTCTGGTAATTCAGCAGACGCAACGGATGTCGAAAAGAGTAAAAGTTCAACCTTATTTGATGATATCGTCTTTAAACCCCGCTTAGTTCGCTTAAATTTTATTGGGTTCGGGATTTTTATTGTATTGATCCTATTAATTTCAGAGATTTTTGTTGCGGGTGTGTTGGGAATGGTTGTATTTGTGTTTCTGAATGCAAAGAATGGAAAGGATGGTAAATTCGATCCTGCCTTATCAAAATATCTAAGTAAAGTGGACTACAAATTGATTTATTTCTTTATGTGTCTCTATATCTTAGTTTATTTAATGGTAATTAACGGAACCGTGGCGCTTATTGAGCAATTGATTCTTGGGTTAGAAATTGATAGTGTTTTCTGGCTTTCGGTAACAATTTTAATAATTACTTCGATAATGAGTGGTTTTATGGATAACGCCCCTGTTACAATAATGTTTCTACCAATTATCGAATATCTGACAGATGGATTAGGATATGCCGAAACACCAATATTGATAGCGTTTATTTTGGGAGTCAATCTAGGGGGCAATTTTCTTCCGCAGGGGTCGGCGGCCGATATGATGACGCTGGAATTGGGGCAACAATACTGTGTTTTTGAATTAACATACCGCAAACTAACAAAAGTGGGCGGGTCTTTTGCATTACTGCATGTAATTCTCGGAATTGGGTATATCGCGTTAATGACATTTGTATTTTAATAATAAGAGACAAGGGAAGTAAGAAAGAGAGAAGGAAGAGAGAAGGAAAAGGCCGGAGCAAGAAGAGAAAGGAAAAGAAAAAAGGAGAATTTATTCCAGATGGCGTTCAATGATTTGCCGCAATCGGAGATCATTATCTTGCACGGTACCTACCATACCATAGGTTGGCACACCCAAAGCTGCTTCAATGGATGTTGGAGTCATGCGATTTTGTAGATCTTGTTTATTTGCAATAGCAATTACCTTCGCAGCGCTGTTGTTCAGGTGGCGTTCGATGAGATCTTTGGTGAGCATAACATTGGACGAGGTAGAATCCACTACAACAATCGTTAGCTTGGAACCGCGCATGAATTCTTTCCACATGAATTGAAATCTTTTTTGACCTGCTAGATCCCATACACACATATTACCCAAAGAGGTCGGTACTTTTGATATTTCGACACCAATTGTCGGTTTGCGCTCATCTAAAGAATGATCGCTCTTCAGGAGTTTCGTCAGAGTTGTTTTACCAACACTTGCCTCTCCAATCATAACAGTCTTGTATGCGTTCATAATGTTCACTTAGTGTTGTGTTATGAAAGAAAAGGCAGAAGAACTTATTCAATGCGAATAATACAAGCTTGCTATGGTGATGTTCCGACGATGATATCACCTCTATCCATTGGGCATTTTTCCTTTTATTATTCGAGATAAAACAAATCTTCTGTAAAACAGAATAAGGGGAAGTTTTTTCACCAAAACCTTAAGAGATTTCCCCTCCCACTTCTAAATATGGATATAATAAAGATTGGGCACGATAACGAGGAGCTTTTTTATGACCACGTCCGGGGACGGGAGTTTGAATTTTTCTTTTTCGTAATGGATTTTAAGCAATATCCCCAGAACACACAACTTTTCGCAGCAATCGATGCAAGCAAAAACATTCAAGGCATGTTTATATTATGGCGAAAGCAAACAATTCAACTCCGCGGAACCGTGGCGGCCGCGCGGGCTTTTATCGAATATCTGGTGAAGGAAAACATAGATATAAAGGAGATTACCGGAACAATGGATCATGCTGCCTTGTTAGATGAATATTTTCCAACTTTCGTGTATAAATTCAATTTGTACCGCATGACACTTCAAAAGGGTAATGAACAGCTCCAACCTACCCAAGACTACCAAATATTAACAAGATCCCATGCCGAACAGATTGCCGCTTTTCTACGCCGGGCTGATCCTGTTTTCTGGGGGAATCGCCAAGCCAGTGATATTGAGTTTGATGAAAATCATCCAACATTGGCTATAATGCAGGAGGATCGAATCCTTTCCATTGCATGTTTATGGATTGACAAAGAAATGGGAATTATCAATGTCATTGGCACCGATCCAGATTTCCGCAACCAAGGACTAGCAACAGCAATGGTCTCGAGTAGTATTTCATATTTATTCCAGCATACGCCAAAAATCTTGATACACGTAAGAGTAATAAATATGCCTGCGGTGAAACTATATCAAAAAGCGGGTTATTCCCCCCAATTCGAATATGTTGTGGTTAAGCTCAAATCGTGAAAAATCAAAAAGAATGGAAATATAAAAAGATAGAAGGAAGCAATTGGGAAAATTGGTTACTCTTAGTTCTTGGTTCAGGTAAAATTTGGATCGGCTAAGAATACAACTTTTGTAGAAACATCGTTTCCCTCAATCATCACAGCACCGGTCAATTCCACCTTTTCACCGAGAAGATCTTGAAAATCCCCTTCATAGGTTTCATCGATGGGCTGGGCATAGATTAGGAGTTTTAATTCGGGTTCTTTCTCCGCATTTTTATCAGATTCTGAATCGGCTTCTTCTTTTTCACTGCCTTCATCTTCATCCTCCGCGGGGGAATTTAATACAATCTGAAAATAGGGTTGACCTTCGATGGTTGGTTTTTCTTCAGAGGATTTAACGAAATCATAAAGGATCATCTCCATTAATTCGTCTTCGTCATCATCATCATCATCATACTCACCCTCATCCTCATCGTCGTCATCCTTGTCATCGTCACCGTCGACTTTATCTTCATCTTTGTCTTCCGAGCCCTCATCTTTGTCTTCCACGAGATCATCGAGTTCGTCGATTTCTTCGATTCGATCTCCTTCTTCCAGTGTCGATTCATCAACTGGGACATATTGCATGATCCTGGCACCGAGAAATTCTTCCGAATCTTGTCCCATGACCAAGTCTATTTCAAAATCATCGTCTTCGTAGACCCCGGGGAGCAAACCGACTTCTTCTTTGAATTTTTTCGAGTAAAAATTAAAGAAAATCTCAAATTCTTTACGTTCTTCTTCAAAC
>JABCSI010000335.1 GCA_018238965.1 Promethearchaeota archaeon | reverse complement strand
AGAATCTTGGCGATTTTTCGCCATAAACCGGCCAATTTCTGAGTGGGAAGTCCTTGTTGCGTCCGTTGGGATATGAGGTGGTCAAATTCTTCTAAAAGAATAATTCCAGCCTGTCTCCAAACATCCCCATTAATTCGGTGATCTTATTTTGTATGCGAGCGATTAGAGACTTCATTCTCATCAATGGGTTTTATGAATATGTAAATTGTCCTTTCTTCCACATTTCTCTCTTGCTAATAAAATGCCAACTTTCAAATTTTTTTCTTCATTCAAGAATACTACTCATGCTAATTCTCGATAATGCCTCCATTTACACTGAAAATTCGGAAAATTCGGTGATAAAAGGGTATCTTACAATTGAAAATGGCAAGATCCTGCAAATTTCCAAGGGACTTTACCAAAAACAACCAGATTCAGCCCAAGACAACATTGTCACCAAAGAAACTGAAGTAAATATCATTGATGTGAAGGGGGCGTTGGTTCTCCCGGGTTTTATTGATCCCCATGTCCATTTCCGGGATTTTGAAGCCCAATCCTACAAAGAAACTGTGGGTACAGGGTCTAAGGGCGCTTTACGGGGTGGAGTTACAACCGTATTATCGATGCCCAATACAACCCCTCCTCTCTCTACAACGGATAATATCTCGAAATACTTTGAAATTTTAAATAATACCCCACTCTACTGCAATATTGGACTGTATACTACGGTGAAATCAGGATTTTCCCTGGAAGAATTGGAAAAAATGGTAATATTAGAAAAATTAGAAAAATTAGAAAAATTAAATGAATCGGAAGAAATGAAGCAAATTGGGATATTTGGAATTAAAATTTATCCCGGAGATGCCTCCGAAGAAGTACCCTTAGCATGGGAAGGTGGGTGGCGGAGCGATCTTTATCCCGAGGAATATGTGGAGAAGCTTCCCCAGATCTTGGAAAATTTCCAGTTCGATTATTCCCACTGGAAACTCGTCTTCGAGACTGCAAAAAAATTCCAACTCCCGATCCTATTTCATCCCGAATTCCCCCGAGATCCGGAGTCGCTGAAGAAATTACATGACCAGGGAATGTTGATCGCAAAAAAAGAATCCGAAAAGAATCCCCACTTATTTGCCCATCATGTTGCCCATCCCGTGTATACCAATGAATTAGCGCTGGTGGAGATGGTTATCGCCTTCCTCCATAAATTTTATCCCAATCCCAAGGATGCGCCCCACATTCATTTCGTTCATGTGTCCAGTGCAGAAGTAATTCAGGTAATCAATAAAACCTTAAAGGCCCACAACTATCCGTGCAGCATTGAGGTGTCACCCCATCATCTTTATCTAAATTACGATAAATCCTTTGAATCGGAGAATTTGGGCAAGGTACTGGTTCCTTTACGTTCCCCCGCTATCCAACACGATTTACTGGAAGAATTTTCCCAAGGTAATGCCGATATTATCGGAACAGATCATGCTCCCCATAGTTTGGAAGAAAAAATGCAGGCCTTCTTTGAAGCGCCTTCGGGATTTCCCTACATTGACTTTGCATCCCGAATTCTATTAACCGAAGTATTTGAAAAACGGATGAAATTGGAGGATTTGGTTGCCCAGTACTCAAGTAATCCTGCGAAACTCTTTCACTTATCTACCAAGGGACAGTTGAAAACGGGCTATGATGCAGATATTGTCATTGTGAGCGAAACAGATCCTTACCCAATTCATGGAAAGGATATGGTAAGTAAGCAGAAATGGACACCATGGGAGAATTATTCACTCAAAGCCGAAATTGATTATGTAATTGTTGGCGGAGAAATGGCCTATCGGCGCGAACAAAATTATTTTGCTCCCATGGGCACTGCGTTAATTCCCCATAAAGAAAGTATTTAATAATTTAAAGACGACTTAAACGTAGGGATTAAAATGGATACGGAAATAACTCACGAAATTACTCTCGAAACCGGGAAAACACTGATCGAATTTGCGAGGCAAAATATCGAACATTACTTGACCCACGGCAAGGCTCTCCCCGTTCCGACTGAGATCAAGGAAAAATTTGCCCACAATTCGGGGGCATTCGTTACCCTAAGTGTTTATGAAAAAAAAGGGAATCCTCTCCGAGGCTGCATTGGGTACATCCTACCTTACTATCCCCTTTGGGATACCGTCTCCAAAGTCTCCATTGCTGCAGCGGTGGACGATCCAAGGTTTCCCGCAGTAAAAAGCCAAGACATGGATCGAATAATTGTAGAGGTATCAGTATTAACCGTTCCGAAACAGATCGTAGTTTCTACCTCCGAGGAATACCTTTCAAAAATTCAAATTGGGCGAGATGGTTTAATCGTATCCCAAGAAGGTAGACAGGGATTATTATTACCCCAGGTCCCGGTAGAACACGACCGAAATTGGGACGTCCAAACATTTTTAGAGCATACATGTGAAAAAGCGTGGTTACCCCGTAATGCATGGAAGGATCTAAAAAGCACAAAAATAGAAAACTTCACAGCCACAATATTCGAAGAGAAATCGCCCCGTGGAGAAATCCGACAGAAAGAAATCGGCGAGTAATTCCCTCTAATCTTTTTTGGATATCTGTACCTCATTCTTATCATCCGAGGAGAAAATTCTTCCTATGGTCCTTACCAAAATCCCTCCGCAAGCCAACACCCACACCCGTACCAACTCTAAAGCCGATGTCAAAGTCGATGCAAAAGCCAATGCCGAAGCTGATGCTAGCGCGGGTACTGCTGCTGAGGTTGATATCTTTCAATTTGATGTAATCCTAATATCTGGAGAATATTGGGTGGATCATCCCCATTCCGGAGTTGGAATCATTGCTAAGGTGCTGAAAAACGCGGGATATTCTGTGGGAATCATCGAAAAACCTGATTGGCGTTCCCCCAACGATTTTATGAAATTGGGATTACCAAAACTCTTCTACGGGATCACATCCGGTAGCATCGACAGTATGCTTCAAAACTATACTCCTTTGAAAAAACCGCGTTCCAAGGATCCCTTCAAGCCCTACGATTCCCAAATTCCGGATCGGGCAGTAATTGTATATTCCCAAATGGTTCATCGGGCAGTGAAACTCCTCCAAAGAAAGCTGGAAAATTACCATCATATACCTACCCCTATTCCTATTGTATTGGGGGGAGTGGAAGCCTCCCTTCGAAGATTTACGCATTACGATTATTGGGATAATAAAGTAAGAAGACCTATTTTATTCGATGCTAAAGCGGATTTGTTAGTATATGGTCCGGGAGAAAATCAAATTCAGCAAATTGTTTCGAGATTAAAAAATAAGCAAGGATTGGAAAATATTGAAGGAACGTGTATTATATCAAAAAAGAACATTGATTCCTTTGAGAAATTTGACGTTTTACCTTCATTTAACGAAGTAACTCAAGACAAAAAATTGTTCTGTAAAATGCAGATGCAGTTTTCAAATCAAAGAAATTTAGTGCAACAAGTTGACAATAGAATAATAGTTCAATATAGAATGCACAACTATACTTCTAAGGAATCGGATGCTCTTTATGAACTCCCTTTTTCTTATAATATTCCTGATAAATTCAAAGAATTTCAAATGACTAAATTTTCAATAATTACCCACCGAGGATGTTTTGGTAATTGTAGCTTTTGTAGTATCGCTCTTCATCAAGGAACTAAAATTATTTCCAGGAGTATAGAAAGTATTACTTCTGAAATTAAACGAATGAGCAAATTTTCTGATTTTAAAGGATATATATCTGATATTGGAGGCCCTTCTGCAAATATGTACGGGATGGATTGTCCAACCGCATATAAATGTGAAAAAAA
>JABCSI010000094.1 GCA_018238965.1 Promethearchaeota archaeon | reverse complement strand
TCGCCGATGCGAATGGTTTTGCCTTTGCCGTTGATCCTACCTCACAAGATGCTTCTACTATCGGTGGCAACATCTCAATGAATGCCGGCGGCAAGAAAGCCGTTATCTGGGGCACCGCGCTGGACAATCTGGTTTCATGGCGCATGGTGACACCTGACGGTTTGTGGATGGATGTCGAACGACTCGATCACAACCTGGGTAAAATTCATGATCAGGAAAAAGTCACTTTTAAAATTACACGATATGATGCCAGTGGAAGTAATACTATCGGTGAACCTGAACTGTTACGGATGTCAGGAAAAGATTTCCGTAAAGAAGGCTTAGGTAAAGATGTAACAGATAAATACTTATCCGGACTGCCAGGCATTCAAAAGGAAGGTTGTGATGGTTTAATCACCTCTGGCCGTTTTATATTGCACAGAATGCCAGAACATAAACGTACCCTTTGTCTGGAGTTCTTTGGTTCTGATATTTCTCAAGCCGTGCCTGCTATCGTTGAAGTAAAAGACTTACTTGATATGGTGAGTTCTTTACAGAAGATGACTTAGCCCTGGATATTTATATCTTATCCTCAGGTGAAATCATCACCAGCCGTATTTACGGGGTGGGCATCGTCATTAGCTCATCAATAGTTACTGTCTGACCAACCAGGTTCATGGCCACAAGCTCAATCTCAATAGTATCTCCACACTCCGCATCTCCAGACACTAAGTCTGTATAGTAGCCTTCTGATATACTCCCCGAATCGTGCCAGATACCCCCGTCCAGGTAGAGTATTACCCTGGTGATTGGGTAAATACCTCCGGTGAGATCCTCAACCTCGAAGAAGACATCGAAAAAAAAGAAACACTCTTGAATATTTCAGTAAAATAGATTAGATAAAGCGAGAAATCGCATAGGCTCTACCATGTTTTTTGTAAAAATAGTATCCGACTCCCATCCCAATAATTTGTGCAAATGAAGACAGTGCCGTGCTTGCGGCCGTTAGTCCGAAGATTCCCAAGATTACGAATATGAAATCCCACGCCAGAAGGAAATACAAAATATACTTGCCTTTTATTTTAACGGGAATAAAGTAAAGATAGATACGCATTTCACGGTTAAGACCCATTAGAAAGATGAGGAATGCATAAAAGCCACTCATTGCCGCGCCTTGGACCGAAAAGTACGCAGCTGAAAACGCAGGAGATATGAACGACATAACCACTTGGAGAAGTAAAGCCCCCACAGCACCCATTAATCCTGCCCAAATATATATATTCAACAATATTTTTGCGCCAAACTGTTGTTCCAGCATTCTTCCTACGAAAAACAAAATAAACATTGAAAATCCGAGGGACAGAATTCCAAAAAAGGAAGAAAAATTTCCGATGTTAACAAACAAAGCTGTGAATAACGTCCAGAAGCGAAAGTTTCGGAACAACATGATAAAATTTAAGAATAATAAACTGAGATCTGCTCCAAAAGCAATCATTACCGACCCGAGGATAAAAAATCCAATATTCAAGCCAATTATCCAGTAAGTGGTAGGATATTTGCCCGAAGATGCGAAAAGAGATCGTGAAAAACTCCGCACGCGAGAGGAATCACTGTTTGGAGGGGGTGGCATTGAAGATCGTTCTTGGTTCCGTATATAATTCCGCATATCTCTCTCTAATTTCCTTTCATATGCTTCATCGGATTCAAATTCTTCATTGGATTCAAATTTTTCGGAATAGATCCCAGGGGCATTGCTATTAGCAGATACATCAGATCTGGTAGTGTTATAGGAAGAAGAAGCGCGGGAGGTGGAAGATTTCGTATCTTGTTTAAAAGTAAAACTGCATTGATGATTTTCGGGGAGTCGGTGTTTTTTACAGAACGTTCCCCCACAATATCGACATTTAAAGGGCAAATAATCTAATACTTCATCACAATCTTGCACATTGCATTTTACCATTGCACTAGAAAAAAAGCATTACTTCTCTTTATTCTTTTCTCTTGCGGAAAATAATCTCAGTTCAGCTTTAGCTGAACTTGGAATTGGCTATAAGAGAATTGACTAAAAATTTATCGGGGGACAAAACCCCACGAAATTTTGCATAAATTTCATTGAAATAGAACTGCTTTTTACTTTGAGTTGAAGGAATTTTGTGAGGTGCTTTCAATAAATATTCTAGATATTCTCCAATTCGCTTGGTTAAGGGAGAATCACTAGCGGAAATTCGATCAGAGTCCCTGAACCACCACTTACCCTCCGTTGATATTTGAAAAATATTAGAATTAGCGATGATTTTCAGAAGGTTTTCAAAATTTGGAAGGGGGAATAGTAAAGCACGGTAGAGATATTCATCAATTATGTTGGATACCCAGATGAAATAGGTTGGTTCCCCCCGCCGTTGCAGAATTTCGGAAATTATGGAGATCAAAGTGCTTTGTTTTTCTTCCTCTGTTATGGTTTGAAGTTTGGCTAAATATGCGGGGTAATAAACCCTCTGAATTTCTTCCACTTTTTGAAATCGGAGATAATAATCACCAATGGGAGAACCCTCATAATGGAGCATCGACTTAATAGAAGCCCGGGGGGGAAGTTGAAATAGTATTTGCTTCAAATCGAAACCTGCTTGTAAGACGGCCAAAAGGAGTGCATTCCGAGTTTTAATCGAAGTATTGTGGAATGTAAGAACCATAAACTTGTCGGGCTTCAATATTTGATAAAGACGGGTGAAGGCTTGGTCAAGGAGGGCAGTATAATGAGACAAGGTTTTCTGCTGGCGACTATTGATGGTAATCTCTGCTTGTTGCATGGTGGAAATATATTGATCCATTTCAATTCCCAACCAAGCAGCCCATAAACTCCCGAGCTCCCCGTATTGAATTGAATCACCGTAGGGGGGATCGGAAAAAATAAAATCCACTGAATTATCGGGTAAAGCATTATCGATAACCGATTGATTGAGAAGTAATACCGGGGATTCGGCCGACAGGTGAGAAAAATCCGATGATAGGTTAAAAGTATAGGATGTTTGTTGATTGCGCGCATTGGATTCGGTTTTTCCCCGAACAATTTTTTTAAACCGTTGAGAAAAACACTTCCAGGCATTCACCTCAAAATAGGAAGAGGGATCCCAAAAAAAGTGGTGGGTCCAGGATCCGACTTGTTTCTTGCGCAATTGCTTCCCTTGTCTCTTATCAATCACCCAAACCATTTTACTGGCCTGTCCTAAAGCACTGGTCAAGGTGAATAAAAAGAGATCTTGTAAGGAATAGAAAGATTGTGGGAGTGCCAGAATAAGACTACGGATCCACAATAACATCACAAAGGCGCGATCCGTGAAAAGAGCAGACATTTTAGGAGCAGTACGGAGATTATGGCGCAGTTGAAGAAATTTGTGATCCTCCGAATATCTAAAATCGAAGTTTACCTCTGGTATATGGAATTTACCCAATAATAGGCGCGCTTCCGATTCCTGTTTCCTTAATTTTGTTTCCAATGCAAGGAACTCTGGTGAATCAATAGTAGTAAATGAGAGAGCCCCACAAGTGGGACAACTCAACCGGATTTCCAATATTTCTTGCTGAGGCTGAGATTGTCCCTCAAGGGCATTCTTTTCGGGAGATATATTGGGATTGTAATTATTCTTCCAAATAATATGGGTTATTTCGGAAGTAGTGTGACATTTAGGGCACAGAATTTTGTAAAGCAAGGAATATACTGAATCAGATTGGTAGACCTCTAAAGATAACAGATCAAAACCTGCGTTGAAACGATCTAAATCTACGAGAATGCCGGAATTTCTACAAATAAAGGAAGATATTGGATTAACATCAATGCCCACCGCTCTTCGCTGCTGAAACACCGATTCCAGAACAGTTACCCCTGAACCCATAAAGGGATCCAAAACTATCTCACCCGGTCGGGAGTATTTCCGGATGTATGTTGCCACAATGTTTGCGGGTTTCCGAGCCCAATACTTATGCATCAGATACATGGAGGAGTGAGTACGGGGCAACACCACATAATCTAACTCAGCGTGTGTGTTTCCATGGGATAGTTTTTGTTCCATCTTTGCCCGAATCTCCCTACCATGCTTTCCGAGAGGTAGCTCAATTAACGTCTCTTTGCTCCGCTGAATCATAAAGTTTTTCATTTATCGAGTATTAGATCTAAGTATGAGCAGTTCCACGGCAGCACGAGAATTCAACAAGCAAATTGCAACCGCTTTGAACTCAATGATTAAGGTAATTCTTGAATTCGAATATCCCACACATTATTACGTAGGCCGCTTCATTGGTATTGATTTAAGCCATACAATCTGCCTCGATAATACTCGAAATGAGAAGAAACGCAAGTTGGGCAAAGTATTCATCCAGGGCAATAAATGGGTGTCTTTTGTAATTGAGGGAGAACCTTTCCCAATGGATGATTTAGCTACACGTTTACGCAAAGTTCTTCCAGGGGAATCCATCCAAATTAGCGATAATAATTCTATCAGTGTATTAGGTGGCAAAATAATTATCACCGAAAAGGGAGTCGAAGGCAGAGGTCCCACTG
The DNA here is from genome assembly GCA_018238965.1 of Promethearchaeota archaeon. GTDB lineage: Archaea > Asgardarchaeota > Lokiarchaeia > Sigyniarchaeales > Promethearchaeaceae > Harpocratesius. The sequence continues at coordinate 8,033 of JABCSI010000094.1, read as the reverse complement.
CAGAACGAATACAGAAAGTCTTTGATGCGTTCATCGCAGATCTTGAGAGTTAAAACTCCAAATCAAATTTTTTCTTAATTATTTCCATTTTTACTTCTTCTTAATTCGAAATCTATCTATTTTAATTCTATCTTCGCTTTGAATCAGTAATGAATAATACTAACTCTGACTTACCTTCCGATAATTTGCAGAAATCAGATTCGGACAATTCTGTCAAATCGATCAAGAATGTCACTCCGATACGGTCCCAAACATGGTTTGTTATCACTCTTCTGGGCATTGCGGGCCAACTAGCATGGGCAGTAGAGAATTCTTGGTTCAATGTCTTTGTATATGATGAAATTACTGAAAATCCCTCCCCTATCGCATGGATGGTTGCAGTAAGCGCAATAACAGCTACGGTCACCACTATTTTGATTGGTGCATTAAGTGATCGCACCCATTCTCGTATGGGCAAGCGCAAACCCTATATATTATTTGGCTATATTTTATGGGGAATCATTACCGCACTTTTTCCACTTGTGGAAATGATTCAAAAATTAAGTGTGGCAGTTTTTATGGTCATTTTGATGGATGCCATCATGACATTTTTTGGATCCACAGCAAATGATGCTGCTTTTAATGCCTGGATTGCGGACGTTACTGATCACTCCAATAGGGGGCGGGTTCAGGGAATTTTAATGATGACGGCCTTGGTTGCTAATCTGATTGCAATCGGAGCTTCGGGGTTTATAATTGAAGCCTTTGGATATTCTGTATTCTTCTATGTATTGGGAGGTTTTGTCACGATTACAGGAATGATTGCAGGGATGCAAGTGAAAGAACCCCCTCAAAATTACCCCAATTATTCATCACCACCACAAGAAGACAGTAAAACAACTAACTCACTTGAAAAAAATCCAAAAAAAAACCTGTGGGATGATATTCTATTTGCTTTCCGTCCCAGCACAATTCGTAATCATCCTCTTCTTTACATATTATTGGCATCAATGGCATTGATCAATATCGGGGGACAAGTTTCTGCGCCTTATCTCTTCGTATACTTGGAGAATTACCTCGAATTTACCAAGGGAGAAGTGAGCACGATTGGTGGGGTTGTTATCTTAGTGGCAGCCATAGTTTCAATAATATATGGAATGAACAGCCATAAATACCCCAGACATTGGGTGTTACTAACGACAGTTCTTCTCAACGGAATCTTCTCTATTCTTTTAGGCTTCATTCAGAATATGATTCCAATAATGATCATTTATACATGCATACTATCCATACAAATGATCGGTAGCATCGTTTTGGAATCGTGGATTCAAGATCTATTACCCCAGGATGACAGGGGGAAATTCCAAGGTGTGCGAATGGTTGCTTTTGTGGCAATTCCAATGGTAATTGGCCCAATAATCGGAAACACAGTTATAAAAGCATATGGAATACCTAGCCAAACAGAAGTTTCTGGATTTTTACCTACTCCAGAAATTTTTCTAGTTGGTGGGTTAATGAGTCTCTTGGCTCTTATTCCTGTATTATTCATAGTGAGAAATAAGAAATAAGATAAAATCTATTTACTTCTTTTTTTGGGGATTCCTCTCATCTTTTTGGTCCCATTGTTTAAAGAGATCATCCAATCGCTCTAAATCCTCGGAGCCGACATGTTGTGTAAATACAATGGTTTGGGTACTGGTGAAATACTGAGCTTTAATCTCTCCGTTTCCAATCATCGCCAGTACAACATCAATAACGATCTCAAAGTCTTTAATACCACAAACTTCAGCGATTTCGGCGATTTCCAATCGACGGTGCAGTTCAGCCAGCTCGATGACCACTTTTTTGATCTTCGGAGTTAGCTCTCGGGAGATAAGGTTATTAATTTGAGTTAAAAGATACTCCTTACGTTCCGAGTAGTGGACAATGGGCTGATTTTTTATTTTTTCTCTTAATTCAAACATATCCCGAAGATTCACTTCTATATCAGTCGACTCGGAGTGAAAGGTTTTTTCGTATTCATTTAATGCTTTTTGTTCAAATAAACATTGCAATTCCGCAAATTCGTTTTTATACCGACCATATACTACTGCGCGCGCCATTTTCGAACGTATAATTTCAATTTTCTCGGAAATTATGGGCGATGAGATTATTGTTAAATGATTAATTTGTTCTTGCAAACGAATTGTATCCCGGGCAATCTGTAAATTCACTTGGTGATTGGAAAGCACCAAAAATACCAAAAATAGAAGAGTGCACCCGATAATGAAAACCGGCGCATCGAAATTGAATTGATGAGGGTCAGATTGTTTCAGAAATTCCCGTAAATTCGGACGTCCATCCCAATCAGGATCTTGTTTTGCATCATTACTCAAAGGATCGCATCCGTTTTCCAGCTCCCAACCATCTGGCATGCTGTCACCATCACTATCAGGAGAGGTAGCATTCAATCCTAACAAATATTCTTGAAGATTGGTGATTCCATCCGAATCTTTATCAAGGTTACTGTCACCTGGGTTATTTCCATTCAATCCCATTTGATACTCCCATCCATCAGGTAACCCATCATCATCAGTATCTGAATCGGTATAATTCAAACCCAAACGATATTCCAACAAGTTAGTTAGACCGTCTGAGTCCGGATCCAGCAGTGCATCATTCGGATCGGAGAAATTTAAATGATAATACGTTTCATATCCATCTGGAATTTGATCCGCATCGAAGTCTTGAAATACGATCAAGTTAAGAATTTCCAATCCATTGATGGAATCAGCCATGTATAAATAATTATCCTCAACCCACAAGCCCTTTCCGGACCCTTCGTTATCATATTGGGCTACTTTGAAGGGATTGGCGGGGTTACGAATATCAAAAATCTTTAATCCCAAATCCACATAGGCGAGATATGCATAATTCCCTAACACGCAAATGTCATGGGTTAAATCGCCCTCCGAAAATCCTCCCACTTCTACGGGGTGTGTCGGGTCACTGATATCCACAATTTTCAGCCCGTTCCACCCATTTGCGGCAAAGGCATAATTTCCCGCGATCGTGACATCAATTTCTTGCCCCGCACCATTGAATTCTCCAACCTTGGTCGGCTGCGAAGGATTGCTGATATCCACAATGATCAATCCCGCTAGACCATTGGCAAGATATGCATAATTTCCATCAATATCCAAACCGAATCCAAAATTTCCACCATAATACGTCCCTACTACACTTGGATGAGCAAGATCGCTGATATCTATGATTTCCAGCCCTTTATAATATTCTAACGCATATGCATAATCGCCCTCTATTTTGACATCATAATAGGTGCCATTCTCATTATATTGAGTAAGTATCGTCGGATTGGAAGGAGTGCTAATATTCACAAATTGTAATCCCCTATTAGAAGTGGCGAGAATTATACAGTTGTCTGCAATATCAAGGTTCACGGCGACTCCAGCATTAATCTGTCCCACCTCCGTTGGATTGGTGGGATCGGAGATATCCAATATTTCTAACCCTTCATTCCACTCGGCGATATACGCATAATTGTCCCGAATGATAACATTCATGGGGTAACCCCCATCATTAAAATTCCCAACTAGTGCTTCATCGCTCCACCATTCGGTGATTTCACCATGTACTTTTGGTACTTGTGAAAAAATTATCAGAAAGATTAAAACTCCAAAAATAATTCCACTAAGTGGATACTTTAATTCGAGTCTACGCGTTTTCATCGTCAATCCTCAATAATTTTTAATTTACCATGACATTTATATCTCAACTCTTCGGGCGAGGAGGATCTCGCCTTAAAAAGCAGAAAACTATATAATTCCGAGAACAGATATTAAATGGATACACGAGGTTGTAAAAATGGACCATGAAATAGTCAAAAAAAAACATCAAGAAATCTTTGATGAAGAGCCCGATGTAATTGTATTTGCCCCTGGCCGAATTAATTTAATTGGCGAGCATACCGATTATTCGGAGGGGTTTGTGCTTCCCATGGCAATTAATATGGGTATCACCCTTGCCATCTCTAAGGTTCCAGATTCTGCAATAATCTCAGTATATTCCGTAGATTATGATAAAAAAATGGTAGCACTCTATAGTGATTTGATGAAAAGCCTAGAACACTGGTTTAATTATCCAGTTGGGATTGTTAAGGTTCTTCAAAAACGAGGGCACAAATTCGGAGGCATTCGTTTGACCTTTACAGGAAATATCCCCCAAGGTGCCGGTTTATCATCGTCTGCAGCTTTGGAAATTGCCGTAGCTTATGCCATAGACCAAGTTTACAATTTAAAGATCCCTGGACTCGAATTGGCAAAAGTTTGCCAGCAAGCGGAGCATGAAGTCGTCGGTGTGCGGGTAGGGATCATGGATCAGTATATTTCTAGGATGGGAAAGGCGAATACAGCCTTGTTCATTGATTGCCGATCCTTGAAAAGTGAACACATTCCCTTAGATTTAGGTTCAAATCAAATAGTGATTACCAATTCCAACGTTCCCCGAAGACTGGCAACCTCAAAATATAACGAGCGCGTTTTTGAATGTCAAGAAGCTGTAAAGATATTGGAAACATCGGGAAATATTCAAAGTCTACGGGATGTTTCTGAGGAAGTTTTCGAAGAACAGAAGGAGTATTTACCCGAACCCCTAAATCGCAGAGTTTGGCATGTCGTCTCAGAGAATTCTCGTGTTTTAAAATCCAAAGAATTATTAAAATCAAAGGATTTGGAAGGATTTGGAAAACTCATCCAGGAATCCCATAAAAGTTTAAAGGAGAATTTCGAAGTGAGCTGTGACGAATTGGATTGGTTGGTAGATGCCGCCAATCGAACATCTGGCTGTTACGGTGCACGCATGGTAGGAGCAGGTTTTGGAGGATGTGCCATTGCCCTTCTGCAAGAAAACGCCATCAAGGAATACAAGAAAAAACTAGAAGATTATGAAACGAAATTCGGGATCCGGGCGGTCACCTATGACACTTTGCCCATGGATGGGGTTTCGATCATCTGGAAAAAATAGAAACAGGAAAAATTATTCAGCAGGAGCGAATGATTGGAGCAAGTTTTTTAGATTAATATCCTTTCCAATGTTTTTACATGCTGCTTTTCCGAGGGGGGTAATTGCTAATTTTTTTGTTCCATCTTCTTCAATTTCGGCCAAATAATTCAATTCTAGCAGAAAAGTTACCTCTTCCCATACTTCTTTAAAAATCCTTTTACTTTCCAACATTTCCAGATTGGTGCCAATTTCATTATATAACGCGAGTAAACTCACCAACACTCCATACATTGATGGGGACACTTTTTCATCTTTTCCTGAACCGGTTAGAACGTAATATTTTTCTCCTAAATAGGTAGTCCGGATTAAAGATAAACCCAATGCAGAAAATTGAGCAACGGTTTGACGGATGAGATCAGCAAAATTATCTGAACCTGTGAAATGGCTTAAATCAGATTCTTTGATCAACGGAGTAGTGCTTTGGAGTATGATTTGACAGAGTTTTTGAACATTTTGAGGGTTAACCATAGTATTTTTCACCTATTCTAAAGATGTAAGGTCTTGAATAGAAAGATCATAGGATTGGGGGATATCAAAAAAGAATACCAACTGCAAATCTTGAAGAGAAGGATGTGCTTGGATCTGGGTGGTAAGGGATTCAAGTGTTCTTTGAAATGTTTGCTTGGTAGTGATCGACTTAGGAAGATGGGAGAGACAGAGAGGTACCAATTTAATATCCAGGCTTAAATAAAGTGCAATAATTATGGAAAAATTCAAGAAAGCGAATTGAAATCTGGTTAAATCTTCTTCAACATTGAGAATCTCACCCTTCATATTCATTACGCTCAAGTTTACAAGCAGATTTTTATTGGGTGCCGAAATTGACAATTCAAAATTAAAAAGCAATTCAAGAGGGACGAGAAAATAATTTATCCAATTTTTCATGCGATTCAATTTCAATAATTGCATCTCGGAACCATGGGCATATTGTTCGATTTGTGATTCGAGATTGGTGTTTGAATTAAGGGAATTGAAGTGAGTTTGTAGAGAGGAATATCTCTCTGCTAAATTGGGCTGAATTTGAGAAAGATCTGTTGTTGAGAAATGTTTTTCCAAAATTGTATCAATTTTTTCCAGTTTAGCTTGAAATAGAAGTATTTGGTCTTCAATTTCTTGGGAAGAGCTATAGTTTATCGTGATATTGTCTGTCGAATCATCATTGGATGTGGGTTTAGCTAAAATACGGGAAGCTAATTCCTTCTTAATGGTCTCAATTTGTCGTTTCAAGGTTTGATTTCGACGGGAGAGAGTTTCAAACACCAGTTTCTTCTGGTCATGGAGTGGCCTCAATCGGGAAAGGTGCTTTTTGACATCTTTGAAATTTTTCCTTTCACGGACTTGGGTTTTTTTCAACTCTTGACTTTTCTTCATCAAATTTTTTCGTTCCGCGCTAAAAAGATCATAATCCTTCTGAACTTTGTCCAATTTACCTCGAAGTCTTTCAATACTAGAACTTTTTTCATTTGGATCAAGATCGACAATTTTCTCACGATAAGTAGTCAATTTTGGGTCTAATTCATCCATCCGTTTAGTAATTTCATTAGTTTCTTGAAATAAATCCCGTTGGCGAGTTTTCAAATGGTTTTGTTGAGTATTGAATTGATCTTCTTGAGTAAGATATTGGGTTATTTGACGCTGAATGGATGAATACTCATCTTCAGCAATTTCAAATTTAGGTAGCAAAATAGTTTCGTCATGAATTAATTTTTCTAATAAATTTCTCTGTGTGGCCAGATAACTCGCATTGCTTTGTCTTTCGATATATTGACGGGCGAGATACAAGTTTTCAATTTGGGTTCCCATCTCCCTTTTTGAGGCGATAATGTGAGAAAATTTATCCAATTTATGTAATTCCTTAAGCATTATTCCAATTTCTTTATGAGTTGAATTGATAAATGCCCATTGGTCCAAAATAATTTCAGAAAATGCAGAAGGATCCCCTTTATCTTGTTGCATGATAGATTGGATTACTCTCAGAAGGAAGGCAGGTTCTGTATAACAACGGGGAAAGACTTCTTTCCATGGATAAAAAATAACAGGGAGATCTACTTTACCCAGATCAGCTGCATCAATTTTAAAATATGAAATCGGTGGAGTCAAGGAAATTTTAGATGATTGATAAATAAATTTAGTGAGCAACTTAATTTTTCCCCCTCCGTGTTTTTTTTTTATATTTGTGCCGTCTATTGCCTTGCCGCTTAGCGCGTTCCAATTCACGCTCACTCATAGAGAAATACTTATCATAATCGTCAAAAGATTCCAGCTGTTCGATTTTTTTTTCCTCAAGTTTCTTTTTCTCTAGTGCCTGTTCGAATTGTTGACGAAGAACATCCGAATTAGATTCAAAATTTGAACTAGATGATTGATCATATGAGTTTGAATCGTTAAGATTAAGGAATTCTTGAAAACTAAGAGGTTGATCAAGATAAACTTGTTTATACTTCAACCTTATCCCATCATCCACTTGCATTGGAACTTTTCGCAATTCAGCTTCAATTTTCTTTTCAATTTCTTGATCATAGTATTTTCCTAAACGGTGAAACACAGATTTCATTTGGGTAGATTGAAAAATGTAAGGTCCAATTTTCTGCCAATATATTTGAGAGATACTGGGTATTATAGCGGCTTGTTTAACTGGTTTTTGAAAACTCTTACGATTAAGGAAAGACAATCCAACGGATTGCATGTTATTCTTAGTGAAAGCAGATTTTACAGAATTAACCACATTATCTTTAAAATCAAGAACTAAGGCTTGTTGAAAATTTCGGTAATATGTTTGGATCTGAGAAATTATTTTTTGAAAGTGATCTTTTGAAGACAAAGAAGGCTCGGCTGAGATTTTTACTAACAAATTTTGCTCTTCCACTATCTCATCCAATATCTGGCCTACTTCTTTAATGGAATCACGAGTAGACACAACAAAAGAATCTATAGAGTTCATTTTTTCATTCCCAATTTAAATTTTTAGAATTTTTTGATCGAATTAGAAATCA
>JABCSI010000093.1 GCA_018238965.1 Promethearchaeota archaeon | reverse complement strand
TTCAGAATGGGACGACAAATCAAATTCAAAAATTGGAAAAAATTAGATAAAGGAAGCAATAAATAAGCAATATCTAAGAGCTGAAGTCCAGAATTTTAAAGAGCGTGGTTCCGGGATTTGGAGATTTCTGTCTGGTTAATCGAAAACCCTCCTTCTCTACCGATTTTAGAAATTTTTGTGATAGGAAGTAATTTTTCAACACTCTTCCTGTGTTGTATCCATGAACAATTTCCAAAAGCCGATCCCCGTCTGATTTACATTCTTCCAGTGTATAATGAACTTCTATGATGGCTTCACTCAATTCTAGCCCATGCAAATCTATTTTCATTTCATTTTCTCTCTATCTTTATTGTTTTTATCTCTTCCAAGAAGCGTTGTAAAATTGATCTTACCAGATCTTGTTGTTCTAATAGTATATTATGGCCTGCTCTATCAATCAGAAGAAAAGAACCTCGAACAAAATTTTCAAAGATATTCCAAGCATCCCGATAGCCAACGACGTGATCTTGTTTTCCTATCAAAAACATAGTTGGAAACGAATACGATGAGTCTATATCATCAACATTTTGTGAGATTCGATATCTATTGTAAAATAACTCTCGAACAAAAGCCTGATCGATTGTGGAAAACGCAGGTCGGATGTGTTGCTTGAATTTAATCCATTCTTCTTGGTTAATAATAACAGCATTTTCAATAAAATCCTTACGTTCGAGTTCATCTAGGGTTGATAGGAAATTTTCATCTCTTTCGATAATTGTTCGGGCAGGAACAGTTCGATTTTTCGTCTCTGGGATGATTACAGGACAGATTAAAATGGCTCCGATTATCCGTGAGGGTATTTTGTATATGATTCCGCGGGCTAAATATCCCCCATAGCTTTCCCCCACGATTAGAAATTCCTTATCCTCCAAAATATAATCGATAAAATTATGAATTAAGACCATGATATCATCAGAACTTTGGCAGTCGGGAGAAACCGTACTTTGTCCCATTCCAGGTAAATTAAGGTAGATTCTTTTGAATTGGGTTGGAGATTTCAAAAAGATTGGTTCAAAAGTATTCTTTAATGCGTGATGATCCACCCCTAAACCATGTAAAAAGAGGATAGGCAAACCACTGTCGTCACCAAAGATTTCATAATACATCTGAACGCCCATGGATGGAAAAAACATCTCAATAAAATTACTTCTCGGTTGATTTTTAATTTTTGGTAGTTGGTATTTAGAAGCAGGCTATTTGGAAAATGCGTGATGTGAACCCTCAAGCTTGTTGGACTAATTCTGACTCTTTTTCGGGAGATCTCGATATTACAGAATTCAAAACAATTCCCAATTTTTTCAAATTATAGGGTTTCTTCAAAACACCCCGATACCCGAATTCCTTATAGGTTTTAAAAATGGGATCTCTAGAGAATCCGCTCGAAATTATTGCCTTAATAGTCGGGTCGATCTTCTGCCACACCAATGCTCCAAATTCACCCAATCCTCCAATTTCGGAAAGATCTAAAATAACTGCATCAAATGGATGACTTTTCCGCAAGTTCTTCTTATAAATATTTAAAGCAGTGGGCAGATCTTGAGCAGCTTCTACTTCATAACCCAACCGTTTAATCATTCGGCTTGCTGTTTCCAATATATGGAGGTCGTCGTCCAAAATTAACACTCGTCCTTCTCCCAAAATCAAGTCTTCTGATCCAGATTTTTGATCAATATGCTCACAATCACTCGATGAGGGTTTATTTGGGCCAGGAGAATCAGCAAATTCAAGTGGTTCATGGGAATGTACCGTTTTAGATATGTTCAATAGTTGAGAAGTCAAGTTTCGGGCTCGTTCGCAAGAATCTTCAGCATCAATCATGCTCTGGAGCAAGTCAGTATCTTTAGGGGCATCCAATTTTGCTAAAGTTACATTTCCCAAGATGGTTGAAAGCACATTATTCAATGTATGAGCGATAGTTCTGCCTAAGATTGTGTATGATGTCAATTTCTTTTCTAATTCCACAATTTTGAGGGATTGCTGTTTTTTATCGACTTTTTTTGAAATATTGGTTTCAGTGAATTCTTTAGCTCTTTGAGTTATCAATCGATTTTGAGATGTAGTCCCTTGCTCATAACTATCTTTATGGTTTTTTGATTCCATTTCAGAAAGAATTTGTAGAAATTTGTTCTCTACCTTCCCAGAATCTCTCATAAATTTCTCAATTTTCGAAATCTGACTATTCATATAGAAATTAACCATAGAGTTCAAAAGTTTTCTTGGGATGTAATCGGGTGCATCATGGCGGGAAATTACAACGAACAAGTCTCCTGTCTTAATTTTTTCCGAATATATTTTGTAATTATTGAATTCAATATATTTTAGATAATCACCATCGAAAAAGACCTCACTGGATGAGGAAAGTGCACTAAAAAAACCACTAAAGAAGAGATCATCCGTATTCCAAATCTCCTCAAATGATTTAGCTGAAAACCACTTGAAATATGGTACTCCCGAGGGTCTAATCCATAGAAAGCCACAGAGATGGCTAGTTATCGAAGAATTTTCCATGTATTCAGCAATCACCATAAATTTGTAACATTCAAGGTGAAAATGTTATCTGATTTTTCACCCATAGAATTGTATTACTTTCTATAATTTATGGTGGAAGTTTTGGTAGTTTTCTAAATCTTTTTCCGAAAAATTCCAAAAAAGTTTTTGTATTTTTTTTAAAAAGAAAAAAGTCTGAATTTTGGATTCCGTATTGTTATTTTTTTTCAAAATCTTCAATTGCTTTTAGAACATCTTCCATATACATCAATGCAGGGCCGCCGCCCATCATTACAGCTACTTCAGAGGCTTCAATAATCTCTTCTTTTGTGGCTCCTAATTCCAAAGCACTTTTCACATGCCACAAAATACAGCGTTCACACTGAGCTTTGACAGATACCGCCACGCCTATGATTTCTTTCATTTTTGTGGATAAAGCGCCGGGTTTTTTGCTTGCTGCCATGAAATTTGAAAAACTTTCCATAAATTGAGGATCCTTTTTTCCCATGGCTTGAAAATGTGCTTTGATCCGGGTTAATTTTCCTTGACTTGATTCAGATTCTGTAGTATTCATATTACCAATAAAGTATTTTAAGCCATCATAAAGCTATTGCTTTACATACATAAAATAAATCGGAGAAAGAGCTATAATAAATAAAATCCATGGATGACAAATATTTTTAGGTTGGGCCACCCTACAAAAGGAAGTCACTATTTGCATTGCAAAAGCAAATCTCTAAATAATCTGAACATCTAAGTAATATTAAATAAATTTCTGCAAACCTCGAATTTTGAGAGTATGTAAAACAAAGCAAAATCAAGTATTAACGGTGAAACCCCCAGTGAAACGAAAAATACTCAAACTGACTTCAGTTTTTCTTCTGACTGTTCAAATTTCCGCTTTACTCATTGCTTTCCCCCTGTCTACGAATTTCGGAGAGAATGAGGTTAATAATCCCGATTTTATCGATCAAACATCTCTTTTGAATGATGATAACATTCAATCAAGCGATACCAAAGGATTGATAGAAACGTTGAATTTTATTCCTTTAGATGGTGAACGATTTAGTCACTCTCTTTCAGGATATCCGCTCTGGACGTATCCTTCGCCCAGTTCGTATGTGGATACGTTTTGGGGCAATGGCATTACTAATACCCAGAATATTACCGCTGATCAGATTTGGAATCCAGAGAGCGGCCAAATAGTAAGTACAGATTCAATACCCCCAAGTGCATCGACAGATTTTGATGATTGGGATGTTGGTTCTGTTACGCTTGATGCAGCCCGTCGGGATCGAGAATTTAATCCAAACGATGTCGATATGAATGCAACCACACTTGAATTAACAGAAAGTGGGGCAAGTGTCGATGCTGCATCGTATATCACTGCAGTCTATTCAAATGATCCTACCGTAGAGTATTATCCTGATGTGGGTGAGCCACTTAATACAGAAACTGCTAATTTTGTACGGAGTGGGGATGACATTGTAATGGATTTTTCCCAATATACGTGGTGGGATGAATTATACAACCCAAATAAAAATTCTTACACTGTAGACCTAAATTGGGAAGTAACCTTGTATTATACTACCCAATTTGAGATGAAGTTCTATTACGAAGATACATCAACTTCAACCATAGCAAATTACGGAGTGGATGCAATAAATTTTGCAAACATTGGGTCTATTGGCTTAGATAGTTCTGACGCCGATGGGTGGTACGATAATAATATTTATGGGAATATTTCTTATGTTATTAAATACGATAATGGTACAACTGTTCCCGGTACCGATTCGGGACTTAGGAATTTCACCACTGAATATGTGGATACCGAATATCAAATAATTGGTGAAAATGAATTTCTCGAAACTTATGATTACGATATCGATTCTTCAGGTGATTTCGGGTCCTATCTCGAGGATGGGTTTTATACTTATCAAATTAACGTTGTAATGACTCATACAAAAACGGGCTCCTATAGTTGGACTGGAAGCAGGCAAGTAGATATTGATGAGTCCTATACCGAAGATATTGGGGTGCAGATGACCATAGTCAACCCCAAGGTTTCTATATCGGAGTCTACTCCTATTCAAGTTGACGGTGATCAAGACGAAGTCTTAATTGTATCGGATTGGGTGGAATGGGGTGTGGATCGAGAAGTCTATAACGATTCTCCCGTTATGTCATTCGGTTATCAGATTCCTGATGAAATATTCGGTGTGGATGGTGCATCGGAGACATTAGAGAATGCTCGTGCATATGCTATGTTAGAAATTGATTATGATGAAATTGATGGAAGTGATTTCACTTTTTACCAAGCTGCAGCTAATAATTTTTCAGACGTTCGCGGGGTAAACGGAGGATATGGATACGGTTGTGATAAATTTATTTGGGATTTAAATTCCACAATCGAAGATGCCTTGAATAACTCCGTAAGAATCCGTTGGAGTGTTGGAATTCAAATTGATACTGGTTTGGAATTGGGTTATGATACAGGGGTAAAAAGTCGAGTCTATTTCAACAATATTAATTTCACAGTGCAAACACGCATTAAAATCCAAGTTACCTTTACTGTGAAGAACATCCTCAATCAAGTCGAATATAGTAATGACATATACTTTAAAGCTGAACATTCGACCAATGGGGACACGTTTTATGCGACAAAAGCCAATGGAGAGGGAACTGCAGTCTTCGATACTCTATACAACGGTACATGGATAATTACAGCTAATAAATCTGCCTTATCTAATGACGGGACCACAAAAATTGTTGATATTTTGCATACTCTATATACCTTAAATACAGGTCAATCCATTTATGCCGACGATCTTGTATGCGATTTAACTAATGTAAATTATACAGTCAAAGATCAATTTGGAGACCTCCTGTTTGATGATGCCGCGATTCAAAATGCTTACGCCACTTTTACCAGCATCAGTAACCCCACAGACACATATACACGTGAAATAAGTGAAGTTAATGATAGCACTGTGTATATGGAAGAATTATATGATGGGGATTGGCAGGTTATTTTGACCATTACGCGCTTGGAAGGGGCAGTGCCCACAAACTTTACTATTGCCAATTATACCAAAAGTTTTTCGATAACGAATGAATATCCCGATTCTCAATACAAATTCTTCTTTACAGCTGATTTGCAACTAACTGCTGGGAATTCTCTCAATAATCTGATTCTGAATGTGACCGATCCGACCAATGGTTTAGCGGTGGTGGATAACACTCAGATAGATCTCTATGATATAGATGATCCCGCTTTCTCTCAAACAGAATATACCGCCGATGGCAATGTTACATTTTCCGAACTGTATAATGGAAATTGGGGGCTTGTCGTTACTTCCGTAAACGGGTTTGTTATCTATAATTCAACTTTTGAAATCACCAGCCCTGATTTTGTCCTCTATAAGGAAATCATGTATAACCTCACCAATTTAGAACTGGAATTTGTGGACTATAAAGGCAATGCCTTAGATGAAATCGATTATTCATACACTGTTTATCTTTCTAATGCTGAAACTGGTGCATCATATAGTGAATCCTTAGTCAATGGGAATGTGACCTTCAACCAAATTCTGAATGGTTCTGCAGCCGATTCATGGCAATTGGTAGTGGATGTTTCTTATACAGAGGGAACCCATACGATTTATAATAATTCTATGGATATCCGAACAAATTTGGATGTGATTTATTCCAGCTATACGATTAACTTGACCACAATTGAATTAACAATCTATGATATTGATTCGGAGTTAGTTGAAAATGCCGAGATTATCTTGAAAAACCTCGATTCATCAGAAGAATGGATTGATTCTTCAGATAGTTCCGGTAATGTAGTGTTTCGGGAAGTATACGAGGGAAATTGGGAACTGAAAGTGAATTATACTGTGGGCGAGGGTGCTTTTGTTACGAAAGAATATGAAATCAAATTTATCGCTGATTACACTGATATCTCACTTTCGACTGTTGGTGATACCGGCTATTCCTTTTTGCTACAAAAGGATATAATCGATAGTAACTTAACCACTGTAGATTTTTACGTCTATGATTCAGCTCTCGCGGCCTCTACCCCCGAATATGCAGGATTAAATGCAGCCAACATTACAATCAGCAATAATACTTCTGGAGTGAATGAAAACATAACCACATTGCTAACAGATGCAAATGGTTACGTTCAAATTAAACTTCCAGCAACAACTTACAACGTCTCAATGGAACACCAAGGTGGACCAAAAACTTTTAAATTCAACGGGACCGGAGATCTGGATGAATTCCGTTTAGAACATGAAAAAACAATTTCGGATATATCTGATTCACCCGTGTACTTATTAGTGAGTAGTACTGGTGATGAGTTAACCCGGATATCTATTGATGATTTTTCTTTTGCTGAAACGGGTTCAACCTGGGCGCAAGGCAACGGTCAAAAAACACAATTTTCCACTTTGCCCCACTATCTTTATATGTACTATAATGATTCTGTAGAATTGAGCTTTAATTATCAAGGAACAAACCCAGTCTCCAATTTAGACGCTGATACGGGAACCTGGACTATCTCGAAAGATGGGGACACTAAGAATGAATCTTCAAATATGGCTTCACTAAGAATTAGTGAGGGATATTATAATCTTAGTATCTTCAGTCAAGATTATAAAGCAGGTACATACGTATTTTCGATCACTCTGAATGGAGGAAGTGGATATGTTCCTGCCACTTATGACTTTACTCTTTATATCTTGAACCATTCAACCAGTTTAACTCTTCTTTCGGATAATGCTGCCTTAACAGAAAACTGGGGGGAGATTCTCTCTCTCGAATTTGAATACGAGACAATTGTGCCTCTTGTTGCTACGGTATATGATGCCACAGTTTCGTTTTCCATTGAGGGGACTACCTATACCGATATATCATTGAATGAAACTGCAGGTATATATACATTAAATTTTACTTCCCAAAATTTGGATGTTGGAAGTTATGCCCTTACGATTTATGCCGAAGCAGGCAATGTTACAGCTAAAACACTCATTGTTGGAATTAATGTTATATCGGTGCTTACGGATAGCGCTCATAGTGTTGAGAATGCAAGTGATTATGTAATATTAGCTGGAGATACATCGAGTTCGATGAAAGTTGCCTTAGGTGAATCCTTTACTATTTTCTTCAATTACACCCTCGGTGATACTGGGCTACTTGGGAATATTGGTGATTTTATTTCCAGTGGCACAACCGCAACTGCTATCTTAACTGGATGGAGTACCCCTGATCAAACTTCAAAAATTCAATTGGATTCTGGAACATCACTGTATAACTTTACCGCTGATGCTGCCGACTACAGTGTTGGCACTTACACATTGACAATTACCCTTAGCAATGGAAATTATACAACCCAAACGTTCACAGTTGAAATTACCATTTTGGATACTTGGGGAACTAATACAGATTTAATCAGCCCACCTGATCCTACATTGTGGTCAAATAATGCCTCATTTATCATTCAATATTTCGCTGATGAATCTCCAAGATCTTTGGATCTTACTGGGGCAACCATAAGTCAACTTGAGATAACATATACTGTTGACTCAACGGAATATACATTGGTAGTATTAGATGATACTAGTCCTTACTGGACTTATGAAGAATTAATCGGAACCTATGGTGAAGGATTTTATAATATAACGTTGAATACCTCAATCTTCACTGTGGATCAAGCCCGAACCCTATGTATAAAACCATCAATTTCTTCAACTTTGTATACCGAAACCTCATTGAGGGCGTACATTTATGTCATTCCTGTGGGAACTGAAGCAGAATTAACCGTTTCTGGTGAAAGCCTTTCGTCCTATACGATGTATGTCGATGAAAGTTTGACATTCCAAGCACAGATATCTGTGATAGACTCCGATAGTGTATTGCTTGGGAATTATCTTGAAGATGTTATTGTGACATATACCGTGTATAATGCCTCAGACCTAGGGCAGCAATTTTCACAAGTTCAAGGTATTACTTTGGCTGACGGCACTGTGGCCTTTACCATTGATGGGGAAGTTTTAGATTTTGGAGCTTTCATTGTTAAAGTCACCTATACCTACCAAAATTACACCCAAAGTCAAGTTTCCTCTTTCTCGTTAAATATTGATCTTCGCCCAAGTACCTACACAGTGACAATTAACAGCGACCAACGTTTGAGTAGTGCTGCAATCAAAGTGGCTTATGGTGAAACCATCAACTTTACCCTAATATTTGATGATGTTCAGGAAACATATCCCGATTTAACCGCAACTGTAAACGGAATAACGATGGATAAAGAAGTGTTAAATCTTGAATTTGGATATTATCGATATACTCTTCCGGCTAATACATCGAATTTTGTCACAACGGGCTCTTACATTATTGAAATTACTGGACCCGGTGGAAGTAATGTGCAAACATTAAATTTGGATTTGGAAATTTTAGATTATTGGGATACGAGTATGATAGTCGTTGTTCCTCCCATGGTCTATTCATGGAACAATATATCCGAATATATCGTTAAATACTATTGTTCCGATCAACCTCGATCGGGCATTATGCTTGATGGTGCAACAATTACCAATATTGATCTTTACTATGAAGGAGAAGTTGTTGCCACATTAGATGATTCTAATCTAAACACCTTGTGGACTTGGACAGATTTAATTTCTGATCCATCTTACGGTGCAGGATATTATCGAATTACGTTCAATACGAGTATCTTAAGTGTAACATCGATGCAAGTATTCCAAGCAAAAACCTACATAAACCATACAATTTATCGGCAAGCTTCTGTTGACCCGAATGTCTGGGTTGAACCAGTAACCTCTGCTTTTTCATTAGAGAAAGATGGTACGGGAGTATCCAATTTGTATGTTCTATATGGGTCGGATGATAATATCGTTAACGCCACTTTAGAAGTAATTGATTCAACAAGTGCTCTTTACGGAGAAGTCGTCACTGGTGCATCGGTTTTCTTTGATATCTATAATGAAACTCAAGATCTAGTTTACTCGGGGAGTTTAACTGAGTTTGGTGCTAATCTTGGAACATATTGGCTTGATCTTGACAGTACAGTTACGAATTCCATTGGAATCGGAAGTTTTACTGTTGAGATTGACATGGTGCTCGATAATTATACTCTATCGCAATTGGCTTCATTTACCTTAATTGTTAATGATTTATCCATTTCAACTGGCTTCAGTGGAGATCTGACTGCCGATGGCACATTGACTCAATATCAAGGTGAAAATTGGAATATAACCATTTTACTATTTGATGAAACTAATAATTTTGATCCGTTAATTGGAGCAACCGTTATGTTAGAGTTTACTGATCCCGTATATAGTGTAGAGATCACTGATCTTGACAATGATGGGGTATATTCACTTGATATTTCATGGTGGACAACATTGCAGAACTATTTCACAACTGATGGAACTTTCATAGGAACGGTTACTGCTACTAAGGATAATTATGTTACAGACATCTCTCAAGTAACCGTGATCTTGAATAATCGAACATTTTCAAGGGTATTTATGGGCGATTTTAGTGGTGCACAGCTTACAGAGTACAAGGAAGATGACTGGAACTTATCTGTTCAAGTGATGGATCATTCATTTGGAGATGCTTATGTGTTAGATGCTGAGGTTATTATCAGTGTCAGTTCGTTAGGTTTCAGTGAAACTTTGTTTTATATCGGAAATGGAGTCTATACTTCAATAATTTCTTGGGATGATGTAAAAGCATTATTCACCGATGGTACTTTCCAAGGCACTTTGGAAATAACGAATGACACATTCACGAGTTTAGCAGAAAATATTGGTATAACAATCATTAACCGAACTTTAGAAAAAGCCTATGCTGGCGATTTCGATAACAATCAAATGATTCATTTTACAGGGGATGATTGGAATTTTACCATTCAATTATTGGATGCCACCGGAAGTTTAACCCCTGTAACTGGTGCAACAGTCATTATCGAGATTGAGGGATATCCGGGCACTATAGCATTACTATACACCAGCGATGGTTATTATTTCGAAGAAGTATCATGGGCCACGTTGTCTGCGTATTTTGGAACCGAAGGAAATTATATCGGAAACATAACCATTGTTTGTGAGAATTACACTCCTATCTTTGAAGTACTTGGCTTTACCGTAAACGATCGGACTCTTTCCCTTACATACGGTGGTGATTTTGCGGGAGCTCAGACCCCTCAACTAAGTCGCTACAAGGGTGAAGATTGGAATTTAACCGTTGTTTTGGCCGATTTGTCTCGATCAAGTATACCTTTAACCGGTGCAACTGTCTTAATTCTTTTCGATGATTATGGCATTCCATTTACATTGTCGGAAGGCAATGATGGAATTTATACATATATCGTAGATTGGGCTTCAGTTGAATCATCCTTTGAAGATGGTATTTATTACGGTGTTTTAACAATTACAAAGGCAAACTTTGAGACCGTGACTGCCAGTGTTGTATTGAATCTCAATAACAGAACCTTCACGATAGTGTATTTAGGAGATTTTGAAAATACCCAAATGACTAAATATAAAACAGAAGATTGGAATTTTACCATCCAGCTCTTGGATGCATCCAACAACAATATACCGATCAATACTAGCACAACGGTTACCATTGAATTTCCAACAGTAGGATCTAGTGGTACATTTATTCTATCCTATATTCCCGATTCAGATGGGATTTATACTCGAATTGTCACATGGGATGCAACTATTGAGGCCGATTTTGCCGATTCGTTTTATTCTGGGATTTTGTCCATTACAAAAGAAAACTACACACCTATTTCCCAAAGTATTGGATTGGCACTTAATGATGTCGGAATTGAAATAGACTACTCTGGTGATTTATCTGGTGCATCAATTATAAAATTGAAGGGCGAGAATTGGTATCTTTCTATCTACACATATGATGGGCTTTCGTTTGATCCGATTTTGGGAGCTACTGTTTCTTTGGTATTTCCAGACTTTGGAGATTACACTATAGTACTTATGGATCAAAATAATGGGACCTATTCTGCCAGTGTGTCTTGGGATCTCATCAAGAGCTACTTTACTTTGGACAGTACGAGCACCCAAGCCTTATTGACAATTGAAACTGCTGCAGCAGCAACCATTACCGAATATATTTCAACCATAGTCGAAGCTAAAACTATTAGTTATACCTTGGCTGGGGATATGGTTACAGGACAAATCACAGTCTATAAAGGTGAAGATTGGGATCTTACCGTGGTTTTAGAAGATGCATCCAATGGATATGTTTTACTTCCTGGTGCTTCTGTGGAATTGGCATTTGGCGAATTACCCGCCGATATGCTATTTGTGGATGAAACTACTGGATATTACACCTATACAGTGGATTGGTATGATGTCGAGTCTTATTTCTCATCTGGCACATTCCAAGGAACTCTGACCTTAGTTATGGAAAATTATCAAACTCAGACTGTTTCGATTTCCGTTGTAATATTAAATCGTACCTTCCTGAAGACATATGATGGAGATTTTGAATCGCCGACAATCGGCCAAATTTCCACATACTTCGGAGATGATTGGCTTGTTGCAGTCAATGTTTACGATGCTTCTAATGGGGATGCACCTCTATCTGGGATCACTGTCAAAGTATCCTTTGATGGTTTTGTTCTGCCATATACTCTGGTCGATCAAGGTGGTGGTTTATATAGTGTTACACTTAATTGGTTA
Source organism: Promethearchaeota archaeon (assembly GCA_018238965.1). GTDB lineage: Archaea > Asgardarchaeota > Lokiarchaeia > Sigyniarchaeales > Promethearchaeaceae > Harpocratesius. The sequence continues at coordinate 353 of JABCSI010000093.1, read as the reverse complement.
TCCATATCGGGGATGGTGGATTCACGATCAACAATCCAAGGTGTGATAACAATCTCTAATACCAGTACATTTACAACAGTTTCAGAGAATATTGCTGTTTTACTATCCAATAGAACGTTTTCCATTACATATATGGGTGATTTCGATCAAACTCAAATTAACAAATTCAAAGGGGATGATTGGAATTTGACAATATATTTGTTTGATCTCTCAAGAAGTTCAGACTTAACAACCGCAACAGTCTCTATCTACCTTGAATTTATGGATGCAACATATCCTATGACCCATATCGGAAACGGGGTTTATCAATACATTCTTTCATGGGATATTATCAAACTAAGCGCTTCGGCCGG
>JABCSI010000092.1 GCA_018238965.1 Promethearchaeota archaeon | reverse complement strand
GTGATAGATCGCGCCATCTTTCTCTTTTATTGTATCGAGCACGGGGATTTTATTGAGTGTTCCGATATCACCCGGTTCACCGCCGCCTTCAGGATAAAATGCTGTTTCTTGTAATTCAATCCCAAATTTTTCGTTCATGGGCACGCAAGCCACCACCGTGGAATCAAATTCGGTTAGGTAGGAATCATCGTAATAAAGTGCTTTGGTCATGATCTTACTTGGGGTAATTATGGGTGGGTAAAAAAATTCATCTCCAAAAAAAAATATAAAACCTCCTTCACATAATCATCATGAATCCCATGAGTTGGTCCGCATTTCTAAAAATTCTTCCCGATTTAGATAAGATATTGGCCAAACCCTCGAAATTCCAATATACGGAAATCCCATCGAAGAACATCGGAAAAGGAAAGCTTTCCCACGAGTTGTATGAAGGTAACAATCTGGAGATATTGAAATTCTTTCGTGATCTACCTGAATCTCCTTCTTTCGATTATATATTTGTGGATCCCCCATATAATAGTAATTTGGATGTCATCATCAATGACTATCTTAATGGTTCCCCTGGAATCTGGACATCCGGGAGTAGTCATGTCCAGTGGATGGGGATGATTTATCTTCGCTTGCGCCTTTGCCATGAATTAATTAATTCTGAACGTGGTGTTGTCCAAGTGTGTTGTGATGACAAAGAGATGGCACATGTGCGGCTAATTCTTGATTTAATTTTTGGAGAATTTAATTTTATCGGAACCTACATCTGGAAATCAATGAAGGGATCGAAATCCAATACCATTTTCACCCACAATCATACATATATCTTCACCTATGCGAAAAATCTAAAAGTATTAAGAAAGCAACGGAAAATAGCAGGTGAATCCACCGAACATCTTGAATCAATTTTGGATCAATTTCCCGATTCGGTGGAAACTCGAAATGGTCTGTATAAATCCTTAGAATCTATCATTCCAGCCGATTGGATTAGATTTTTGAACCCAAAACCCTTGGAACTTCTTCGTTGTTTATTTCGGACTTGGGCGCCGTACCCCGATGCCCGTATCTTGGATCTTTTTACAGGAACCGGTTCAATGCTTTTAGCTACCATTCTGGAAAATCAGATAAGTGATTCAGCTGCGACTGATACGCGGCACACCATAGGCTGCCAATATCCCTTTTCACTTTCGGATTTTTTTCGCCTCCGGAACCAAGAGACTACCGAGTATCGACATCGGAGTTTTATTGAATTAACCCTGCAACGCCTTGGGTATGAAATTCACGGCAATGAGTTGGAAAATATGACCCAAGTTCGGTTTTATCGACAAATTTTAAAACCACGCCCTCTTTGATGATCTTTGTGAGCTATACAGCCATTATTTTCGACTGTGATGGGGTTTTGGCCGACTCCGAACCCCTCAGTTGTGGGGCTTGGAATGTTGTATTCGAGCGTGAATTTTCCATTGATATAGGAACGGATTATCACGCGATATTGGGAAGATCTACCAAGGATACCATCCAGCATTATGTCAATCGCCATAACCTTAATATAAAAATTGAAAATTATAATCAACTGGCCCAATGGAAAGAAGATGCATACATAGATCTCGCAACTGGCAATTTAAGTCCTATCGAAGGAGTGATACCATTTTTGGATAGTATTCAATCCCTTGGAATCAAAAATGCGGTTGCCTCATCGGGAATCCTATCAAAAATTCAATTCAATTTACAGCAATGCGGCTTAGATCCTTATTTTTCCGAACTTATTAGCGGCACTGATGTTACTCATGGAAAACCTGAGCCGGATATTTTTCTATTGGCCGCCGAACGCTTGAATATACCGATTTCCCAATGTGTGGTGATAGAGGATTCTGTCATGGGTGTTCAAGCCGGAAAAGCAAGTGGTGCCTTCACCATAGCCTTGACTACAACATTTCTCCGTGAAGAACTTACCCAAGCAGATCTTATCGTGGATTCCTATGAGCAGATTGATTTGAATGCAATGTTCCCTTAATATTTCAATCTGTTTGAGATAATTGAAATTCTTTTTTTATCTTTTGGGCCACATCCATAGCAGATAAATTGCTATTCTCAATCTTTACATAGTTATCTGTATAATGGAACGGGAACTTCACACTCGAATTCATGACATATTTTTCTTCCATTTTTAGAAGGCGTTCTTCAGAAAGACTTACATTCTTCTTTGATGGCTTAGCGTTGATGCGGGATTCACACTTATTCCTTCTCAAACGTTCTTCCAAACTCGCTTCCAACTCAACATAATAGATTTCATGTTTTTGAGACGAAAAAATCAGCGATAATTCATCTAAATAATTTTTCTCGTTCTGGCGTGATTTTTCATCGAGAGCTGTTACGTAAGTGAAAATCAATCCTGGTAGGTCTGAAGATGCTACTTCTTCGAATATCCGGGTTCGAAATTCATTATTTAACCTTTTAAATCTCGGAGTTCCCCATTCAAAGAATTTTAGAAACAATTCGATACTATCATGGTTAACAAATAGCTTTAACCCAGTAAGCTTGGCTAGCTCAATGCCAACAGCCATTTTTCCAACTGCAGGGGGACCTATAAGAAAAATCAAAACCATAATAAATCTCCGACTTACTTCCGCAATCCCGAGTTTGAATAGACCTCTTTTTGGAGCATTTCGAATGCTTTTGAGGAAGTGGAGAAAGTTTGAATTCCATATTGCTGGAAGATTGGTATGGTCTCTTCATCATATATCCTGACAAAGGATTCAATTTTGGGGAAATCTTTCTTCAATTTCATGATCAGCAATAATGCTTCCGAAAAGTGGGTTTCCGATTTCCAACATATGAAAATTTGGGAAATTTCATCCATTTTGCAATTGTCCTTCAATCCATCCAACGTCGTATAGGATTCTTGAATAATTCGAACTTTTTCTTCAGAAATGTAGATTTCCTCATCAATATCCGGATCAATAAAAATAACCTTGCGATTTTGTGTTTCGGCTAAATGTTCCGCAATCAATCGAGAAATATGATTAAACCCTAAGACAATAGCAGACCCACTTTTATCCATGGTCCATGATTTCACTTTCTCCAACGTCCAATGTGAGGTTGAAAATGTATATGCATTCCACGGGTCTCCTTCGAGATAATCTTGGAATTCATCCTCAAACACACGAAGATATAACTTGCAGTTTTTGTTGAGATTGCGGATTTTCTTGACACAGATGATGGCTTTCCGGAAATCGTTGGTAACAAAGAATACTTCTTTACAATGTTGAATTCCTGCGTCTAGTAGGATCTCTTCTTCCGTAAAATCACCCACCACAACTGGCTCTCCCGAATTGATTAATTCTGAAACGCAATCCACATCATAATCGATTAAGACATAGGATTTCTGTCTCTCTTGAAGGAATTCGACAATCCTTTCCCCTAAATGATGATACCCCAAAACAATTGTATGATTTCGCTGGTGCTCGGCTATTATCTTGCTTGTTGCCACCGGATTGTATTTTTCTAATAGTGCTCCAATTAAAAAGCTAAAAACCACCACATCAAGAAAAATTGCGATGGTTATCTGGTAAAATCCAGAGAAATCCGTATGTGTTGTGGGTGTTCGAATACTCCAAGCCACAAAAAAGAGATTTAGGAAAACTTTATTCGATTCAGTGATGGCATAGTATGCAAATCCCAAGAGGTAGAATATAAAGAGAGCCATAAAAGCCCATCGATGTTGTTTTAATTTTAGGCGTAGGCCAATCCAAAATGTTCTCAGACTCATAGAATAATATTAGATAACTGAGGATAAAAAGAATTAGGATTGTTTATATACAAGGTGCTGGGAAATCAAGCGGAGTATCTATCACCTCTATAGGAAATATATTCGTGTCAATGGGTTTTTTTAGAAAGATGGCTTATTCCCTAAATATACCGTTGTTTAAAACTTGATCATTTAGGAATTTGCCCATGGATCCGAACCTTTTATTGATGTTGGGAGCGGTGTTTGTCGCATACTATCTCTCCGCCACATTTGGATTTGGGGATGCCCTCATTTTATTGCCTATCCTCGCAATTTTTGTAGATCTGGAAGTGGGCATTATTTTTACGGGATTTTGGGCATTTCCCCAAGCCATCCAGCAGGTGATTCGTTATCGGCATTACATCGATCGACGATTTTTGACATACTTTTTACCCACTGTTATCCCTGGTATCTTTTTCGGAATTTGGCTCTTGATGTATCTTCCCTCGGTTTGGATGCAATTAGTTATCGGTATGTTCATCATGGGTTATGTGGGTTACAATTTACTTTCCCGTCGTTCCCAAAGTACTAGTAATATTGATATTAATAATATTGGTCGAAATAATAATGAAGAAAAAAACATGACAGCAACTCAAATCCAGACAGAATCTCAGAGTCAGACAGAATCTCAGATCCAGACTCAAACCCAGGTACAAAAAACGCATCCTTTAATCCTTATCTCAGGTGGGGCAGTATATGGAACCGTGTCGAGTTGGGTGGGCACACCGGGACCTGTGAGCATCATCTTTTTGGAATCCTCTGGGCATTATCGGGAATCCTTTATTGCCAATAATACGGCTATAGTGGTTCTCGCGGGATTGTTTAAACTCAGCCTATATCTCATTAATGGTCTTTTTCCTGAGGAATATCTCGGACTTTTTCTCGGTGGTTTGGTGCTGTGTGTAATTGCAACGAAACTTGGGCATTATACCACACCCAGAATCCCCGTCGATAAATTCACTCTGGTGATTAATCTGATTTTGGTAGTTGTGGGCCTTAGAATGATTATTACTGGCATTCAATCAATGGTGTAATCTGCGACCCCGACCCAGAACTCGCCAGTTCCCGCGCTTCGCACTTAATCACTTCTTCCTCGCAAAAATCACAAACATTGAAGCTTTCCGTTCCCACAACATTATGAATCGTGGTTGTCGCTTCTCGATGACAGAATTCGCATTGCATCCGACTTTTTCTCCTCTCTCCCAAATTTTATAACATAGGAGTAGTTCGAAAATAGACTCGAGGCTTCTTAATCCGAATAGGGGGATTGGTTTAATGGATTGTCGAACGATTTTTGTCGGTACCTTTTTTCACAACTAGCATGCTAACCTACCAGCACATTAGCACACAGTCTTTAGTACACTAGTATACAAAATAATATCCGTAAACAATTGGGTCTAATATTTCTTCTATTCCAGTGGTTGAGGGTTCCATTTCGGGGTAAAATCTTCTCTGAAACTTTTTTGATCATACTCCTTGGGATAAACATGCAAATGCTCCAACACAAGATCAGTAAATTCCATTAATGCTTCTCTTTTTGCTGTGATCACATGTTTATCCTTTACATATCGCTGGATAAGGAAAAATACATGGAAATAAAGGGTTTACGACTAGCAAAAGTCAAATATAACAAATGTTTTTACGGAAATTTACCCGTTATTATCGCACCACGCTAAATTTTCCGATTTGAACCAATCGGGTTAATGGAATGCCGTCAAGGTGAAAAGGATTGTTGTATGTACAAGTGTACGCACAATTAAGTAGAAAATGAAAGGATTTCGGATTTGTTATCTATTCGTGAGGAGACACAAGACAACGGGTAAATTTAGCATAAAAAAATCCTTGTGTGTGTTGTTTAGCTGGAAAAATTCGCCCTAAACCAATAATATTCTTTTCTTGAGATGTAATCAATGCTGTGAGTAATTTATTGATAGAATACGCAGGAGAGATACCTTTAATTAAAGGTTGGGGCATCATTTCTTTAAACCAAGGTTTGTTAATTAGTCTATTTATTTGGTATTCCCCTTCCTCGGGATATAAGCTACAAGTTGTATAGATCAAGGTAGTTCCTTCTTGTATATATTTTTTTAACTGTTTCAAGATTTTTTCTTGGATAATCCTGTTTTTTAGTAAAATGTGTTTATTTTGCTGCCATTTCATCTCTGGATCTTTTAAAAATGTACCTGATCCCGTGCATGGGGCATCTAACAATATTTTGTCAAAAATTTGTTGTTTAGATTTACCTTCAGTTCGCAAAGGTAATTTAGATCCATCCCATTGGATGAGGTGGACATTCTTTGTTTTTAATTGACTCATTAATTTTTCAGTTTCTTTAAGACGTTTTCGGTGGATATCCCCGCCGATAATTACACTTTGATAGTGGGTCAATTCTTGGATTAAACTTGTTTTCATCCCTGGAGCAGCAGTAACATCAAGAATTAATTCCAAGGGTTGCGGATCAACTATTAAGCATGCTATAACTGCTGATTTATCTTGAAAAATTATTTGATTTGATTTATATAATTGAGAATTTGAGATTTGTTTACGCTGATTCATTGGAATATGGATTAGAAAGGGGATATCAGAATCAATTTTAGTTTTAATCCCCTTTTTATGTAAATATTGAATATATTTATCTCTGGTTTCTGTAACCCATTTTTCATCATGTCCTTCATCGAGTACGATTCTAAGAGCGATAAAATTTTGATCCTTAAAGGGATTCATCGCCTTCGCATTAGCTTCAATTTTTACTTCTGACATGACTGGGATTAAGCGTTCAACAAAAAAAGAAGGAACTGCCTGGTATATGCTTATTTTTTCGGATAAAGGTTTATTTTTAAGTGCTATTTCCCAAGAAAAATGAGTAAGCTTCTCTAAGAATTGGAGTAAGAGGGCATTCCAAGCTGGGATAATCCGGTCTGGGAAAGTTGTATGGAGATCATCAAATTCTTTTCGAAGATAATGACGTGGGATTTGTTTCCAATGCATGCTATATACACAATAATACAATTCTGACCACTGTAAAGAAGTAATTGAAGCCAAATTCAAAGTGCGTAAAGTTTTTTTTGTGACAAATTGTATTTTATTAAGCCATCTTATGATTCCTCGTAAGTCCTTTAAAATCTCTGAGTAAGTATTTTGTGGGATAAATGGCTTTTCATCCCGATTATGAAGCCTAGATTCCAATGAATAGTTGGGGTATTCCAAATAACCTGTGAGAATTTCGAGACATTTATTTAATGCGTAGGGTTTCACTTTAATTTATAGAAGAATGCTCACCTATTCTTATATTTATGGATATCTATTATTATCTCCCAAGTGAGATCATAAGAGTATATTTGTGAATAGGTGGCAGATTCCAAGTTATACCCTTCTCAATCACATAGTTTCAACGTCTGCGGGCGGTAATTGGTAGCAGATCAGAAATTACCTAGCGTGATAGCCATCATATGTCCCGCAAAACATGGAAGGTGATAACGTGGTGTGTGGCTAAAAAATTTTTTGGAAGTCACTCGATGAAGGATCCACGATCGGAATTTTCCCCAACAAGTAATCGCGAAATGGATCATTTATTACTTATTTTTAGCCAAAAGTAGAGAAAAAGAGATCATTAGACTATAGGTGTGGATAGGATAAATTGGTTTTTAGATTACAATTTGAAGATTACTTTGTTGAAGAAATTCCCTCATTGCCTTAAAAAATATAAATATTGAGAAAAAGACAAGAAATCTCCCAAACTTTAATAGATAGCTTAAATTAATTAAGATAAGATAATATTTCTAATTTTAAATAATCATCAAACAACCGTTTTTCGGTGTTTGGAAATTTTTATTTATGAGTTGAATTATATGAAACAAGCACAATGGATTATAGAAGAAAATCGACGCCTTGATCAACAAATCCTTGATCAACAAAATGAAAATGAAGTTAGACGACAAGTATTACATCAATCATTATTAATCTCTAATAAAAACGCTAAAGCGTATAGGGGATAATTATTTTTTTCTCAGAACCAACTGAAATTTAACATATTTTCTCTTTTATTTTTTTTTTTATTTTTTGTCCGACACTTGTCGCACTTCAATTAAATCCTTATCATTAGACCATAGACTACAGTTCATTTTCAATACAAGAGCAATATATACTGTATCCTTGGAATCAGGTGGAAATCTGCCTAAATCCCATTATTTCTGAATTTTAAATTTTATGTGAATTTTCTTCTTCTTCTTCTATACCTGTGATTGAGGGTTCCATATCGGGGTAAAATCCTTTCTGAAACTTTTTTGATCATACTCCTTGGGATAAACATGCAAATACTCCAATACAAGATCAGTAAATTCCATTAAGGCTTCTCCTTTTGCTGTGATCACATGTCTATCTTTTACATATCGCTTGATAAGGAAATTCTCTCTTGGAAATGGGTCAGGGATGTTGTCTTCCTCATAATAAAGGGGAGTTAGAGAAGTCGTATATCTATAACGGGGGAGAATTCCCGCTAAGGCTAAAAATGTTGGACCGGCACAGATTGCCCCCAGAAGTATGTTTTTTCGATCAAATTCCAAAATAAGATCCTTCAGTGCAGAAGGCAGAGTGATTTCAATCCCTCCGGGAAATATCAATCCCAAGTACGTGTCGATAGGGTTTAATTCGTCAATTGTGCAATCTGGAATAAGAACCCACCCTTCAAGGGATGTCACCGGACTCTTGGAGATCGCCACGGTCCGAATCTGATAATTTTCTTCTGTGTTCATCATCCAAGCAATGACCGAAACTTCCGAAATGCAACACGTATCGTAAACAAAAATTAGCAATTCTTTCATACATCTCAGAAGGAGCCGTTTCTTTTAAATCTCTTTACGAATAAGATATGGATTAATCCCAACATTTCTGAATTATTTGAATTATCTGAATTTTCTGAATTTTCTGAAGCCGCCACTCCCTTACTACAACTCTCTTACTACAAGTGTACTTTTAAGGCAGAAATCCAAATTTTTTATTTTTTAACCTTAGATTAGAATGCAATTTGGGAGGATTTATATTATTGTCATTTTCACTAGTATTATGACAATTATTAATCTTGAACTAAGTGAAAAAGAATGACCGAGAAAATCCATCAAAAAGTTTCATCAAATGGAAGAATTGTAATTCCAAAAGATTGGAGGGATAAACTCTCAATTGATGATTCATCAGAGGTAGAAATGGAATTAAAGGAGGATAAACAAATTTTAATCAAAAAAAAAATTCACCCACTTGAAATTGAAGATGAACTCTTTGCAGGAGTTGATCCTTTTACAGAAGAAGAAATGGAAGCCGCAAAAAAGTCAATATTTCCTAATACTTGATAGGTGATTATATATGGTAGAAAAGGTAGTTATAGACGCCCAGGTTTTATTTTATTTCCATTATACTTATGCGAAAATACCCCAATTGCTAAAAAAATTAAAAAAGCAAGTGATCGATGGGCAAATAACAGCAATTATTCCAACTATTTCCATTTCTGAATTATTATGGAAAATGCGAAGATCAGGAAAAACGAGCGCAGTAAAAGAAGCCATAAAAAGGTGGGAAGAATCCGAGAATGTAATTATTGATAATTTTGATTTAAAAACTATTAAATTGATGTTAGAAAACACAGAAAGCCATGAGCTTCATGATGAAATTATTGCGATGACGTGTGTTAAGCATAATACAAACATAATTTACAGTAAAGATAAAAAATTTGAAAGTATTTTTAATTTAACTGTTCGTTCTTGGAAATAGAATAAAAATCGAATACATTAAATTGTCAAAATAATGTTTGCTTTGAATCTTTATCATTGGGCGATAGACTACGGTTCAATCCCAATGCAAGAGCAAATATACTATATCCTTGGAATCAGGTGAAAACTGCCTAAATCTCATTATTTCTGAATTTTTTCCGAATTTTCTGATTTTTTTGAATCAATTTTTTTCCATTCTCGATCCGTTCAGCCCCATTCCTATGGGTGTTACTACGGTTATTTAGCACCTTTTCGGTTTCGGGGGCGACTCCCTTCGGGCGCTGGTGCATCTAATATAAACCTTTGCGTGCGTGGGCATAAAATTTTTATTCGGTGAGAAACTTATCTCATTAACGTGAATCCGTATGTGATTTGTGACGGAAACATGTGGGCCATTGACGCAGCCAGGTATCTAAGCGAAAGTATCTTTCGCCCTACTGATGCGTGTCGGGCTTTTAATTTTCCCATTTGGGAAATGAAGATACCCGCAAGCCGGGGGTTCAAATCCCTCATGGCCCGCTATTTTCTTCTTACTTCTTTAAATTTCTTCTTTAAAATTCTCCATAGATCTCTTAAACTTACTTTGTGGATCCACCGTGTTCATACAAAGATACACGAACAAATTCGATTTTTGGGTAGCACATTGACCAAAATTTGAAAATTTTAGACAGTTCATTGTCCAAAATTTGAATTTTTTCAACAAATAATTAAACAACCCTTGTTTTCAATATACGGGGCATATCTCACGGTTAATCTATTGCAAAGGGATGAGTCTGTGCGGCTTGCAAAAGGGCACTATCTCCATTCAGTTGCCCGTATCCCACTTCTGCATTCCATCCATCTAACCACCCTGGAAATGGCGCCTCCCCGTATTCATATCGGGCGGGGTCAATTTGGTTGGCAGTACTAAGCAATATTTGGCGCACGGTGGACGGAGATAAGTAGGGATTAGCCCACAGCATGGTTGCCACGATTCCTGCAACTTTGGGAATTGCCCATGAAACCCCGAAATATTCTTGAAATACAATGGTGCGTTCGCAGTTTGCCACCAGTTCCAGAGCACTGTAATATCCCGTACTGTTATAGATCATAAAACTTCTCCCCCAATTTGATCCGGGTTGGGATGGACCTTCGTCCCAGCGTTCCCATTGGCTTGAATCTGTGTTGAATACAATCCCCCCAATTACCAACGTGTCAGGATGTAATGAAGGGTATCGGAGAGTGTTCACCCCAATATCATCGGGATCCCCTCGGTTATCGTTTCCCGATCCCGCGCATACTACAATCCGGAATTCGGAAATGCAGGTGGAGAAATTCTCGAAATAGGCGGTACTTCCATACAAGGCTGCTTGGGATAACGAAATAACATCAATACCAGCTTTAATTGCATAATCTAGGGCAGTGCCCCACGATAGTTCTTCCTCAAATACTGAATAGGAATATAGAGCGAAATTTGCCTGTAAGTTGGCGGATCCCATTATATTGGAGATAGTTTCTTCTACAATTTTTACACATGTTGTACCATGAATCCGTTCCTCCAAGTCCGTACTGTTAAAATTATCAATGACCAGAATCCGGATGGGATCCAGGCGGAGTAGGGAATGTATATAGAAAGTACGATTCCCGGCAAGTGCAACTTGAATTTGATCAATGATATAGATGTATAATAATCGGGGAAGATTTGCGGTATCAGAGGCATCTACGAAGCATCCTGGAACAAAATGGGGTTGACCGGTTTGAAAGTTCAGCTGCACAAAAATGGACCCACCAGCCCACTGCAAGGGTGTGGTATCATTGAGTAACGGATTCGTACCAAAGAAGTAAATTTCGCTAAAGTCGTCACAGCCATCACCATCGGAGTGGCCCGAAAGCGGGGTGGTTCCGTAGATAAAGAGTTCCGCGCTGTCGTTTAAACCGTCTCCATCGGTGTCAATTAACCGAGGATTCGTCAAATATGTGAATAGTTCCACGCCATCATTAATACCATCCCCATCCGTATCATTGGAAGCGGGATTGGTAAAGTAAGTAAAGACTTCTTCTCCATCGCTGAGTCCATCCCCATCCGAATCAGTGGAAGTGGGATCGGTCAAATATTGCCATAGTTCTTGATGATCGTAAAGTAAATCTCCGTCCGAGTCCATATCCTGGATAACTTGCAGAAGAGTTGAATTCGTGGTTGACCGTGGGGTGGAATAAAAATCTGTTACCTGTATCGTAAAAGAATGATTCCCGATGGATAACGGCCCTACGGTAAACACAAGATATGGTGCTGAGATGTTGCTTTCAAATTGAAGAAGGGATTCATCCAAATAGGCAGAATAATTATAGGCGGTGCTGTTCACCTTGATGAACCAATTGAGAGTGATTGTTTCCCAGTGATAAAGTTCCCGATCCGTTTGTCCATCGAAAATCCGATTCATTACGGGATCATAGGCTGATTTCCCTTCATGAAAGAAAAGAAAATACGAGGGGATTCCCAAACCTACACTTGCGATTACAAGCCCGAGAATTATTTTTCCCAACAGCGTGGCTTCTTTGTGTTCCCCCATCCCATGTGCCCCGTGAGATTCTAGGGGTTTCTGACATTTAATTTTATGGTGTGATTAAGTAACCTTACAATTTTTGGAGTTCTTCTACTTGTTGGCGAATGGAACATGATGCATCAGAAATGTAAAAAGTATTTCGATTTCCTTATTCCTCTATCAAAAAATTCATAGGAAATGTTCGCCAATATTAATTTGATCATCTTTTAGGTGAAAACATGGAGCAGCCGTATATAATTGTCTCAATTTTAGAGTCGGTAGAATCAGAGAGTGCGTATCTTGATATTCTGCAGAAAGTTGGGGCGCGTTCAGATAAGTTTGAGGGAGTTAAACTCGAATATGGTCAAGAAGAGATCCAAGGGAATAAAACCCGACCTACTTTGCGAATAACTTTCCCAAATAACGAAAAATTCTTGCAGATATATCAATATAAGACTCAATTCTTTTCCAAAGCACTAGATGATATCAGCACTCATCAATTTGAATATGATTCATTATTTTCCCAAGCGTTTGCTGAGGGAACACGGACAACACCGATTAAAACAGATCAGATTTACCTATCCTTGAAATATAAAACGAACTA
>JABCSI010000334.1 GCA_018238965.1 Promethearchaeota archaeon | reverse complement strand
TCTCTTCCTCTTCTTCCTCTTCAGCGGATGAGTCACCTGATGATTTCTTGGATTTTTTCTTCTTTTTCTTCTTCTTCTTCTTACCACTACCGGATCCCAGAGATATTTCCTCACCTGATAACATTTGCAATTCTCGCATAATATTCTCTAAGTTAATGGCTTGGATACTTTTTCCCATGGTATTTTGGATATCTTGGAGAGCTTTTGACGTTTCCTTAATACTATCGGGCTTGATCCCAGTTAAGAGCGAATCCAAGGAGTCTTCCACGGTGTGACGGAGGGTGTTTAGACTGCCGGTGATCCGTCCCCAATTATCATTCATGTTTTTTTCTATCTTACGAATGTAATCTATGACCTCATTGGTAAATTCGGTGTGGGATTCCCAGTGATCTTGGTCTTGCGAGCGAATTGATGATACGAGCATAATTAATTGGCGCATTTCTTTCTTGAGTTCAGCATCTGAGGTCATGGTATCACGGTATCTTCAGTATTTTCGGACGGTGGTGCGGCCGAAATACAGCGTTTAGTAAGTAGTAATGATTTTTTTAACATAAATAAACTTCGTACGTAAGTACGGTTTTAACGCAATTAACTTTGGAAAATTTGCATGTTTATAAGTTGAAGTGATCTTTGTGGGAATTTTTTTTTTACCGAAGACGTCGAGAAAGTGAGAGTGGAATCATAATTTGGCGCGCTTATCCGACTTAATGAAAAATATTCTTCAATTTTTCTAAAAGGAAGTGCGAATGAAGCGAAAATCTGGCGAGCACCATAGAAGTGTTTTTTGAAGCAAAAGCTTTTAAGTTTCATTTCCCATTTTTTATTTACCTTTGTGTTGGGCAACCCTTCCCAAAACCGAAAGATTTACGAATGGCGTGAGAAACGACAATGAAAGAAACAGAGATATTAAAAATTGATTCTCGGGGACGCATTGTGATCCCTCGTGGAATGCGGAAAAATCTTGGGCTTCGTGAGAATTCGCACATAATGCTGATCAGCAACCCCGATGAGAACGAACTTCGCATAATTCCTTTACCCTTTTCCGAAGATAATCAAACTTTTGTCCGCATCAGAATAATAATTGCCGACGAACCTGGGGCACTTGGGCAGGTGGCAAAAATTTTTGGTGAGATGGGATTATCCTTGCTCTATGGTCAAGAAGTAGTTATAAAAAAAGGGAGTGAAGCTGAATGGACTGTTATATCACCCTTTCCAGACATCCCAATGGATGAATTTAAGCACCAACTGATCGAACGCGGGGGAGCTAAAAAAGTCACCATTGAAATCCCACCAAAACCATAGTTAAAATATTTTAAAAAAAATGCCAATGACCCCTCGAACACATTTAACGAGTAATTTATTATATGCTCTGGAAAATCAATAGGAAGAAGGACAAAGCGCCCAAAAGCACACATATATGCCAGATTTCATGTCCACCGAAAACTCCAGGGATCAAATTAGGTTTTTTTGTAATATAAAAAACAGTTCCAATGGAATAGAATACGCCCCCCGATATAATCAGTGCAAAGAGATTGCCCGGCATGATTTCAAACAGAATTTTTCCTGCCGGTATTAGCATCCATCCTTGAATTAAATAAATTCCGGCGGTGATCCAGCGGGGAGAATTGGGTTTAATTATTTTTAATATTATTCCAACCCCTGCAAAAATCCATTGCCCAAGAAGAATTCCCAGTAGCCAATTACCAGTCATGTAGAAATATGTTATAGGGGTGTATGTTCCCGCAATCATCAAGTAAATTGCAACTTGATCTATGGTGGACCAAACAGACCTTTGATCTTCATGTAACTTCTTGGAATGACATATGGTACTGGCAAAAAATAGTAGCGCATTGGATATTCCCCATATCAAACACACGGCGATATTCATCCGATCTCCATCAGCTCGAAGGATTAGAATTATTGCTCCTATAATAGTGAGAATGCCCCCGAGAAAGTGCGATGCGGTGTTAAATCGTTCTTCGGGAACTTTTGTAAATCGAAAGGAATTTGTAGATGTCGATTGGTTATCTAATTCAGCATTACTTGGCGTTTTTTCAAAATTCACGGCTTCTGTCATAGTATTTTTGCTCCATCGGAAAATTACGAATCCAAAGTTATGTTCAACGAATGGATCTTCTTAAGTTAAGAATGCAATCTTTACATAAAAGGTTTTTGTTATATCTACATAGCCCTCAATCATAAAAAAAATTAAAAATACCCGCAGAAATCAAGTTTTATTAACCCATAACGCTAATATTTATTGAGTGTCATGAATGCGTCACATAATATATCTAAATCCAACTCTCCCCGGATGATTTTTATCGGTGCTGGGGCAATTGGAGGCGTCTCGGCTGGCTTAATTAAAAAACAAGGATACGATGTGGATATTATCACTAAATATAAAGACCTGGCAAATCTTATCACATCCGAAGGAATTCAGGTAATGGGATCCCGGGGAAATCACACTGTCACCATGCCCGCCTATGCTACTGCTGGCGAATTAACGGGAAAATACGACTTGATATTTATGGCAGTAAAAGCTACCGATTTGCCCGAGGCAATTGAATCCATTAAACCATATATGCATGATAAATCGGCCATTATCACCATGGAAAATGGAATTTGTGAGGATCTTGTGGCGAGTTTAGTGGGAGCAGAACGAACCATAGGGTGCATAACGGGTTGGGGAGGTACCATGCATTCTCCCGGAAAAGTGGAGATGACGTCCACGGGTGAGTTTATCATTGGAAACTTGGATAATTCCAGGAATGATCGACTAACCCAAGTTCAAGAAATTCTCTCTGTCGTGAATCCATGTTACATATCCGACAATATCTACGGATCTCTCTATTCTAAATTAATCATCAATGCGTGCATCACCTCGCTGGGAGCAGTATGTGGTCTTTATTTAGGAGAGATGTTGGCAATAAAGTATGTTCGGGATATTTTTATAGAAATCGTCAAGGAAAGCATCGCCGTTGCAAATGCCATGGGGTTGAAGGTTGAGGTTTATGGCGGAAAGCTTGATTATTATGATATGATCAGGAGTGACAGTTGGTTTGCAAATCTCAAACGACATTTACTTATCAGATTAATTGGGTTCAAATACCGAAAGCTCAAATCCTCGAGTTTACAAAGTCTTGAACGGAATAAGCTGACAGAGATCGATTTCTTCAATGGATATATTGCCCAACAGGGAAAAAAACATCAAGTTCCAACTCCAGTCAACGATATTGTTGTTAGTCAGATAAAAGAAATCGAAGCAAGAACAAGAACCATCTCCCCAGATAATTTTAAAGAGTATTCGATTTAATTGGGCTTAGATCCTACCAGAAATAAATAAAATATAAAAAATAAGATAAATTGAAAAAAGATATTTGTTAATCAGAGGGATTAAGTTAGGATTTAAGTCAGAACCAATGGTCTTGTCCCCTGCCAAACTATAGCATCGGCATATTCACCCTCACAAAGATCGGCAAAGTAATCCAAATCGATATAATCGAGATTAAAATGAATGGGAATTACATAACGTGGTTGGATCACACCTACAGCTTCTGAGGCTTCAACCTCTCCCATAACAGAACATTCACCTCCTACAGGTAAACAGGCTACATCAACTCTACCTTCTAATTGGCTAAATTCAGGTATTATACGTGTATCTCCGGTATGGATCGATATAAATTCGCGTGTTTTCGAATTCTATCATTACTGTAGCATGATTGATGAATGTTACTTCTACATCCTCGGCAAAACCACCGTTAACAAAAGTCAACAAAAACTTGGACATTTCTAGACTTTTCAAAATGGTTAGAGTCTCGAGGTTTAAATATCACAATTCGATGAATAGATTAGACTTGGTTTTT
>JABCSI010000091.1 GCA_018238965.1 Promethearchaeota archaeon | reverse complement strand
ATAACTACGCTTGACTTAATATAATACTATTAAATACAATCCTTAGGTGAACCCCTTAATGACCGATTCTGATGAAAACAATGATGAAAAAATCTACGTCCAAGAGCGTGAAGAAGGCGAAATCACTTACAAAATCATCGTCATCGGTGATCCCGCCATTGGCAAGACCAGCCTTATACGCAAATTCGTGGAGTTCCAATTTGAGAAGGATTACATCCCCACCGTCGGCGTGAGTATCTCGAAACAACCTATAGAACTCGAACATGGGGGCAAGAAGTATAAGATCAATCTCATGCTCTGGGATTTAGCGGGCCAACCGCAGTTCTTTTTGCTCCATAAGGTCTATTTCAACGGCGCCAACGGGGTGCTCCTGGGGTTCGATTTGACCCGCACCCATACGTATTCCAATACGAAGGAATGGCATAAAGAGCTGGTGAAAAACGGATTAGCTTCCTTACCCATGGTAATGGTTGGAAATAAGTCGGATCTCGTGGAGGACCGTAAAGTTGCTAAGCCACACATTGATTACATGCGGGAACAGCTAAGCATTCATGACTATATTGAGACATCAGCGTTGGACGGCCGAAATGTGAAGGAATTGTTTGAAACCATTGCGCGGCGAATTCTCGAAAAAAATCACCCATAAACTCATCCCGATTCTAACCCTGATTCTAACGGGTTTTATTCACTTTTTTCTGAATTTTGAATTTTCTGCATATGTGTAGGTATTTTGATCCTTGACAATTCTTCAATTAATCTAAGTATCATCCAAAAACCAATTTTATTAAAAACAAAAATAGCAAATAAACATATATGAATAGTACTCAAATTAGTTTAGTTTTCCTCAGAGATGAGGAGAGAAATAGTTTTATACAAACTTTGAAAAGTTCTAAAATTGCTGAAAAATTTACTTTTCATACTGTTAAGGAAGAAATCAGGTTCATTGTATTTAGAAATCGAACAAAAGTTATCGTATTTCATATTTTCGTTATCTTGCATCCCAGAGAAAATTATCATCAAGAAATTATCCAAACACTAATGGGGACAGATATTTTGTGCATTTGTATTAATGTTGGCTATCAATTCCGTAGTATTTCTAGTGAAAAGCAAGATGTCTTTACTCAATTACTGTTTCTGGGAAAAACTTATACAAATAGAAAACTATGTGTATTGGGAAATTCCCAAAATAGTATATCCTCAAAGAAAAACAAAAATCCATTCTTAGATTTTAAATCTAAATTGGAATCTGCCTACAAAGTATCAGCATATACCGATTCAAGTGTAACCATTATCCCAATTTCCCTTAAAAATAGTGAAGGAATTACTAAAAATGTAAAAAAAGTGCCCTATTATCAAAATAGTAATTTTCTAGATTACTGCGTAGAAACCGTAATTGATAATAAATCAAGTTCAAATTTTGTTTTAATTAAGGAAAAATTAGAATATTCCTCACAAAATTACTATTTAGGACAAGTTTTCGGGGAGTTTGAGAATACTTCTGGTTTAAACTATCTTTTCCCTTCGAAGCAATCAATCCATGTCGATGAAATTTTTGTTAATTTTAAGCCTGGATCCCAACTTCATCAAAATGATATGGTTCTAATCCCTGTGAAATATTTCAACACGGATTTAACTTTGGGGGCAGTGATATATAATTCTGATTCTCCTGTCGATATTCTGATTCATGAAAAGGACGAACTTATTTTACAAATGGTACGTTTCCAAAAAGAAATTCGAAAAGAATCAATATTAACCCTATTTTTGGGAGGAAATAGAATTACTTGCAAAGTTAAAGAGTTGCAAAAGAAATTTGATCCTAAGACAGGACAAGTAATTAAGGAGAATCCCACATCAATTGGGAAAGCCGAGGTAGGGATTCTGAAAGTAGAATTACTACAGCGAACAATTGGTGATATATTCAAATCAACTAGAAAATTAGGGAGTTTTTCAGAATTTCATGGTGCTCAGATATTGGCTGCCGGAGTAGTCCTAAAGATAAATAAGTTCGCAAAAAACACCGTCTCTGACGGGGAATTGCTGATCAAATTTAAAAAAATTGTTAAAATGGTTCAAAATGTAGAACTGGATGTGATCGCAGGAAGTTTAAAGCTTTCTAAACCAGATCTATTTGAAAAACTCATTGATTGGCAAGATAATATTCCCTTCAAATTAAACGGAAATTTGCTTGTGGTTGATAATTTGGATGGCTTTGCTAATGCAATTGATGATTTATTCCAAGATTGGAAACAAAATGAAGATACAAAGTATTACAAACTTTAAATGACATATTTATATTTTGTAAAATCATTCTATTTTATCAAAACCATAGCCGCTTGCGATTCTTTGCCTTAAATCTGCTATAAACCTGGTTGCAGGGCCGCCATCGACCACATCATGGTCCATCGTCATGGTTGCCCACATAATATTGCGAATTTTGATTTCATCTCCCACCACCCATGGTTGTCTTTCCACTCCACCGAGGACAAGCGTCATTTGATGTGGTGTAATTGGAATTGCCGTCCCACCTCCTTGGGCGAACATACCTATGGCAGTCAAACCAACTGTGCCGTGTAAATCTTTTTTAACATAGGGATTTTTGCTCATAATGTAGAAGATCAATCGTCGGACAAATCGGGGGAGCTTTGTAACGGTGCTGGCATTTGCCTTTTTCATTTCAGTTGCGATGTTCTCGCTTTTTACAGTTTGGGCGCCACGGATTTCATCGGAGATCTCCAAAAACGTTTTATGATTGGCCCCACGGACAATATAGCTGGTCGGAATTTTTTTGGTTCCGAAATCCCGTTCAACAATACAGGCGACATCCACATCGTCAAAAATAACCAATTTTTTTCTTCCCTTTCGGTGGGCCTGCATATGTTTATGGTCGTTTATAGCAGAAGCATAGCAAAATAGGATGTAGGAAGTGAAAGATAAATCTTTTCCGGTTGATTCTTTCAATTGGTGAATTCGTTCGAGTGGAACCGTGACATCAATTTGCCCAATTGCAGATATCATATGTTTCTTATATCCGACTTTTAACAAGTCTACAATGACTTGTCGGATTTTCGGAAAACTCTTAATTGTGTGTGGTGCTTTTTTTACAATTCCCATACAGATAATTATTCCATATAATATTAAAAATTACTTCGGATTACCTATAGCCAGATCGTGATTATTACGAAATTCTACAAAATTCTCCCATGGATTTAAGGAGTCTTTTGTGGTAAACGGTATTGCAATGGCCGGAAATCACCTTTTGGACCATGCCAGCGGGCTTTCCCAACCGTAAGCTTACCCATCTGGATCGCCCGTTGGGGACAAATGTTAACACACCGTAGACAGAAAATACACTGATCGTGAAATTTTATATCATCGCCCTCCCGAAAAATGTTTGTTTGCGGGCATTCCTTCACACAGCGCATGCATAAATTACACTCGGCGGTTGCGTGCAATTTTTTTGTCATGGAGTTGCCGATGAGTCCATAGAGTAAATAAAGAAAAGCGGAAGTGAAAAATCCGAGAAATTTCACTGGCTTTCTTGGTGAAAGAGTCGCAAAAGATCCCGTTTCGGTGAATGTCACCACAGCATCTGTTATCCTTTGAGCAAATTTATCCACCCTGGGTATAGTATCATAATTCCGCGTGAGATATTTCTGAAATGTTTTGGATTCTTCGGTGAGCATCATACTGATTCCATCCGAAGCGGGCATGATAACGCTGCAAAATCCCAAGGGGCGATAACCTTTTTTCCCGAGTCGATTGAGCGCGTACCAATTTGCTATTCCCTCTGCCATGCCCTTTGTATTGAAGACAAAGGCGCATTTATCTGTGGTATGGGGTATTAGCTTAAGAAATTTCCGCACATTGACCGGTGGTAAGCCGGCAAAAATAGGGTATCCTAAAACCAGACCATCATATTCTAATATCCTTTGGGGATCGAATCCTTCAAGGGTGGCCAACGTGATTTCGGTTTTGGTGGTGGGATCTTTGCTTAATAAATGCGCTTGAATATATTCGGCGATGAATTGTGTATTCCCGGTACCACTAAAGAAAAGGATCAGCAATTTCATTATAATTTGTATAGGATGATATAGCTTATACGATTTTCATCTTGGCTCTCACATTTCTTTAAAGTGGAAGATTTTGAATTGTCATAATACTGAAGATGATTCCTTCTTTTTATGGGGAGAATAAAAGCTTATATTCACAACCACGAATACAGTTATAGTATCAATTTATTATAGTTGATATTGTTTCCAAAAAGGTGACAAATTATGGCTGATTTAAAACAAGAATTGATAAATAAAATTCGAATAATTAACTTGATTAACGGCATCATAGTTGGGTTATTTTTTGCAATAATTTTTGCAACAATGGTTGAAGTAGTGATTGGATTAGTAGCTATTGTAGTATTTGGTTTAATCCTTCCCCTTGCTGGTACAGCTTTATATCGAATTTCGATCTGGGGATATGATAACCGCAACCTAACCAAACTTGGTTTTTTCGATAAAATTAATCTCATATTATTCTCCTTCATTTTTTTAATTCCTGCCACTTTCGTAATTATTGGAAAGATTGACGAATATCTCTCTGCTGATGCTCAAGATCCATCTGCTGGTCAATTTGATTCATATATAAATGGCTAATTTAGAAGCAATATGCTCCCGTTGTTGAATGTGTTATATGGAACGAAATTTAATGAATGTTCTTAATGAAAACAAAATATTGTTCCTTATACCATGAATCAAACTTATGCTTCTCTTTTTTTTCCATATATTTTCGATATTTACGGTAAGAATTCGTGTGGAATCCTCACTGTGAATCTGTTGAAAATTAACTTGATCCAATATATATTAAAGGTTAGACAACACTTGTTCAATAGGGAGTAGTTTGTGCATTCGGAAAATTATTGGTGACCTCCCTAGAGGATAGTGCAGAATGGAAAATTTATATTCAATCGTGATGGATGTTGGGCAATCTTCGACAAAAATTGGCTTTGGTGGAGAAAATCAACCCCGAAACGTATTTTTTACCATTACCGGCGCGCCCAAGTATAAGGCAATTGGAGTTCATGAAGAAAAACAATTATATATCGGGAATGAAATCATGGATTCCTTGGGATTATATAAAATCCACCATCCTATTGACGATGGCGGGGAAATTATCGATTGGGATCATTTTGTTGCATTAATTGATTATGCTTTTTATCTTCTGCGCGTTGACTCTTCTCTGTGTAAAATTCTCTTCACAACCAATCCTTTTCTCTCCCATACAACTAAAAAACGTCTATTGGAATTATTTATTGAAAAATACCAAGCTTGTTATTATCCTGTCCGAGGTGCATTGTTGACAATGTATTCGGGGGGATTCGATACAGGGTTAGTGGTCGACATGGGAGCTGCAAACATCCGCATTACTCCTATTTTCAAAGGTTTCATATTGGAGCATGCTGTAAAATTCATTCCTATTGGAGGAAATGTGCTGGATCAATTTATGCGGCAAAAAATGCATGAATTGGGTGTGGCCACTGAAAGTTCCGTGCAAAAAAATATTATTAGAAAGTTGAAGGAACGTGTTTGCTTCTGTTCGGTGGATTTCGAGGCAGATTTGGAAAACAAAGAAAATTTTCAGCGGGAATTTTCATTACCCGATTCCTCAAAAGTTTTCATCGGGGAAGACCGATTTCTCATTCCCGAGCTGATGTTTAGGCCCCAATTGATGAATTTGGAGGTTGAACCACTCCATAAAGCCATTGTTCAATCCGTTGAACTGTGTGATGTGGATATCCGGCGGGAAATGTTGCAAAATATATTTCTCACAGGGGGCAGTTCCATGTTTCCATTTCTGGAGATGCGACTGAAGCGCGAGATTGAGAATGAACTAACCAATATGGGAAAAATTGCCCAAGATGTCAACATAATAGCCTCTAAGGGCCGAATTCTGTCCAATTGGGTGGGCGGGTCGATTCTATCTGGACTTCCTGATTTTCAAGATCGCTGGATTACACGTAAAAAGTACTACGATGAAGGGATCAGTGAAGAAGTTCTAAATTCTTGATTTTCGATTAAATGAAAAGGTAATAAGAAGTTTAGAAGCAAAAAGAAGTAGAGTAGAGAAGAAAAAAAGAAATTGTGTTTTTAGAAGAGTGTTGGAAAACTAATTTCTAAATCTTCGAGTGTTTTGGTTAAATAGTCAATACAATTTGCAGAATTAATGATTTTTGAAAGATGATTAAGTAAACCCTTGGCAGTATTGCGATCTTCTTGGGTGAATTCATTTTTTCCATTAAAATGAAACTCGAATTCTTCACGCACAAAATTAATTTGGTCCCTGATCGATTGGTCGATTTCTGATGAAAAGTTGATTCGTATTTGCATATTATTTCACTTGAGTGTGGTTATGATTCAAGTATAAGACTAATCTTATTATATGTACTATTGTTTGCCACTAACTTATTTCTTTCGTTTGGAATCCTCTTAATTTCCTTTCCAGTTTTTCTAAGTAAGGAGATCAAAAATTGCAAAGTTTTCCAATTCTTGCAAAATTTTTTGTAAGAAATTTACTTTCTACATTCCTATAATTAATTTTAGGTATTCTTAACCTTAATATTTATTTTTAGATGAGGAAGAAGTATCCCTACACTTTCCCGCTATCTCACAATCACACTTTTGCCTTCTTGAATTTTCTTGAAAAAATTAGGCAAAATGTTTTAGGTTTCGAAACTCCATTCTTCCTTGATGGAGCCGAAATCCGACCAACCCGACCGAGAACAAGATCTCATTCATCCCAACGCCACGGAATTTTTCCAATCCATGACGAAGGATACCGAACACTATGCGAGTATTAACAATCTTCAGATTTATTATGAATGTGCCAACACCAACACCACCGATAAAGAATTGGGAACTGCAGTGATTTTGGTGCATGGGTGGACCGCGAATAGGTTACGCTTACATCCTCTCTATCAACAATTAGTCCAAGGCCATGTTCCGGTTTTTCGGATCGATTTGAGGGGGCATGGTTGGTCCCAGAAGCAAGGCACAATGGATTACAGCTTTGAGAGTATGGCCGATGATTTGGACCAATTTATCCGCACCATCATTTTAGAGAAATATGGTTTTTCCAAAGTGATTATCATTGCCCATTCGATGGGGGGGAGTCTCGCCCAAATAGTGGCAATTAAACAGCCAAAATATCTCGAAAAATTGGTCTTGATTGCCTCTTCCTGTAATTGGACCGATAAACCCTTCCAAAATATATTGTTGAGGTTTTATGTTAGATACTATCGGAGCCATTTTTGGGAAAAATATCAACGGAAGAAAACCGGCCATGAGCCCTTGGGATTGGAGCATTTCCCTATGTGGAGTACAGTATATAATACCCATGGGCGTACTCTTTTTACATGTTTCCATGCTACTGTTCAGAGCTTGCAGAATATGGGTAGATTTGATGTGAGGGATCAATTACATAAAATCGCAGTTCCTACTTTGGTTCTGGTAGGGGAGTTGGATTTTGATGCCCCTCCCCGACATTCGGAGATCATCCACAGTTTTATTCCCCAATCCGAATTAGTTATTGTCCCAGAGGCGAAACATGACGTGGTAATCGAAAAAGCTCTCACAGTTTACCGCAAGATTCAGCAATTTCTCACCGATTCCCAATAAGAGAACTAAATGCCATGAAAATTGGAGAAAAGAGATAAAAGACAAGTTGATAAGAAGAAGAAAAGAAAAAGAAAAGTTAGAATGGAATTTGGCGCAATAACTTAGTCGTGCTACGGCGGTTAATGATTGCCATAAATTCGGAAGTGTCGTTGCGAGTAGACAGACGCAGCTGATCTAAATATGATTCCAAGTCATTGAAATTATTAAAAAACCGCGACTCGCCATTAACGGTAATTTTCACTCCTCGATGGCGGAGATATGCATAAATCCCACCAATTGCCACATCATGTTTAACGTAACAATTTGGTTCATCCCCATTTTTCTTGGGAACTGCCCAAAAATCACGTTTCAGTAAGTATTTTCTGTACATTGAACACACGTTTTTTCACACACCCTGTTGGTTAAAGCTTAACACATTTGGGAAGAATCAGGGATCACACATCCCCATATTATCTCCCCTATTACCTAAGTCGTAGTGATAAATATGAACACGCTTACTATGGTGAAATGATGAACATAACATCACCATAGTGAGATAATATTATCAAAGGCGAATCGCCTATTTAAACAACCAACTAAAAATCCTTGCGCAAAACACCCTAAAATCATGGATGGAATTTGTCTTAGACCGACATTATTCGATATTAAACCATCCATGGCTGAACAAAATATTTTCATTTGATCGATGGGGGTGCCGACTCAAATTTTTCGGGGATGTTACGGGGATAGTCCCCCTAGCATATTTGGAAGAAATAAAAAATTTCTTTTTTTGTCGGAAGCTCTACCCCATCACCGACAAAATTAACACAATAAGGGATACAACCGAAATATTCAACCATTCCGACAAAAAACGTGTCAATTTTAACGATCTACTTGCTTCTCTGTCCGCAATGTTGCTTTGATGTCCCCATATTTGTGCCACTCTCCCTTGCTTCGGAGTACTTCCCGCCGCGCGTAAACAAATCGCTTGTTAATTGGCTAATAAATTTAAATTCGGTGTTTTACTTAGGATTCACTGATGGTTTCTCTGAATAGGGGATCTTTTTGCAGTCCTTTGAAATCTTCATCCTTGGCGGCCAGGGTTTTAAATTTTGGGTTAAGATTGATTGCTTCTTTCAAGTTATCCAGAACATCTTCGGGCTTATGAAGCTGGGCGGCAATGCAGGCTAGGTTATACTTGGTTTCGGCAATTTTTCGAAAATTTTTAGCCTTGAGGTAATTTTTTTCCGTGTTGGAAAAATATTGGAAGGCTTGCTCAAATTCTCCGTGATCATAGGCGTGAATTGCCATTTCTTCTGCAACCATTCCGATGCCTTGGTAATTTTCTTCCCTTTCTGCTATTTCTTTAGCCTGTGTGAGGAAATTCTGTGAGTTTTCAGACTGATTCCGATTTTGGGCAATCCGATGATTTAAAAGTAAAATTTCTACGCGTTGGGGCACATTGTGATTTTTGGATGCTAGTTCGCCCGCTTCTTTCAAATATTCTTCAATATCGGTGATGGGGGTTGATTGATCGTGGAAATATTGGTTACTCAGTATTTTCGCCATTAGGAACAATCCTTTACCTAGCTCAAGGGTATTTTGCATCTTTTCAAAGAGATTTATGGCTTCATCACAAATATCTTCGGCTTTATCAAGGTGACCGAGTGCAAATTGCATGGAAGCAAGGTTGAATAGATGGTTTCCTTTTTCCTCGTCGGAGAATGTTCTCCAAATATGCTTGGTAATTTCGCGATAATCATCGAGCATTTTCTGAGCATCACTTAATTCTCCCAAATCAATGTAGTCTTCATGTAAGGCCCGTAATATCTGTAGAATCACTGCAAAATTCTGCAGTTTATGTTCTTTATCTAAAGCATACAAGTAATTGGATACTGCGGGTTGTAATTTTCCCAATTTATGGAGAACAAATGCATAATTTTCCGTTACAAGGAGTTGTAAGTGAGGATGATCCTGTGATTGCAATAATTCTTTGGCATGTCGATAGTAAAATTCTGCCGAATTCCAATCCTCCATGCCATAGTATATTTGTCCCAATAAATAGGTGATTTCGGCATTTTTTAGGTGTATTCCGGCGCGTTCGAACAAATCGTAAGCCTTTAAAGCATTATCTAGTGCAACTTGGTAATGGAAAAGGAATAAATTAATTCGGGCAATATTTTGAAGTGATTGTCCGCGTAATAGAGGATTAGGTGAATGAATTCGTTGTTCAAGCGTCTTTTGGTACATATCGTGTGCATGTGCATGATCTCCTTCCATTTCTGCAATTTTTCCCAATAATTCATAAACTTCGGCTTGCTTGAAGATTGCCTGCGTTTCTTGAAATTTTGAGAGGGCCGCTTCCAAATATCGCTTTGCGTTGGTAAATTTCTGGGTGTGAAAATATTTGAGGGCCTTGGAAAGAAAAATTTCGCCTTTTTTGAATTCTGCATTGGTTCCCTGGTTACTCATTATGATCCCTCATGAAGTACAATTACTTCTAAAAGAAAAATGTTCCATTACATAACTTTTTAAAATGAGTTGATTTGCGGTAATTAAAAGGAAAAAAGACACACACCTGCCTAACTGCCTTAATTTCGTAGATTTTTTGCCATTGTAAGATCTTTTCGACCCCTTTATTGCTTTCTATCTGTTTGACCGGTGTATTACGTAGGATCAACAGTGCGAAGCGAGTGATATGATATGAGTCAATTATCGGGATCGTGGGAAGTGATATAAGTATCATATGCCCTTCAATTGCACTGGGTGGACACCATGAAAATTCATGGCTGTGAAATTCATCACATGAAACACCACCATCATCTGGGGTGATCGTTAAAAATTACTGTAGTTTTGTAAGAGCTGTTATCTCCAGATAGGGTTCGCGTTCTGCTACAACTAAAGCATGTTTCATGAGAAATTTTTAATGACCCTTCTTGTTGCAATCACTATGTACTAAATCAGAACCAATAATGTATTCATCGAGTAAATCCATCTAAATTCTACCTATATTGAACTAGTAGAATTATCAAATTTTAGAATATCTCTCAATATTTATAAGCTCTCCCAAAAATTTCCAATTATAATAACCGTTCCCTTGAACACTGTGAATATATAATGAAAACCGTGCATCAAATATTATCCTTCTTGATCAATACTATTTGGAGCAAGATGGGCACCTCAGACATCTGAAGAACAAAATCAAAATCAGATTTCCTTTCCTGTGCCATTTTGTTCATATGAATCCCATTCTTGAAATTCTTTTTCAAGATTTTCGAGAAAGCTATTCATTTGCGTTATATTCGATTGTTTATCAAATAATATGGAATTGGTGCTAGTAAAAAACTCCCCCATTAGTTGCTTTGTTTGAATCATTTTTTTAATTATGGAAATGATCAGAATATCATCTGGAACTCCACACTTTTCTCCGATTTCCTGAATTTGAATCCTATCAAATTTGGTACTCATTTCGAGGGTGGTTGTTTTAATCACCTTTTCTTGGATAAACTCTGACTTTTTTTTCAGTTCTTTTTCAAATTCAACCATGTTTAGAGCAAAGTGATAAAAGGAATTTCGTTTCATATCTTTCAAATTCCTTATCTGGTTTTGAATGAAAATATATTGATCACTGAGGGATATTCTTCTTAATTTTTCTTCAATTTCATTTCTTTTCTGTTCTATTGCAATATTTCCCCATTTTTCTTTCTCTAATTGAGTAGACCTTTTCCATTGATCAAATATTTTCCGATAGTGGTCTTTTTTTATAATCACTTCAAAAGCATTTAAGTCAAACATTAATTCTTTCATTTTTTGTAATTTTTCTTCTGAAATCTGCACCGACATTAATTCCAGCCATCGGGAAGTCAATTGTGAGAAATTTTTGTCTTCCTTCTTTAATATTTGAATGTAGTTTGCTTTTCGTTGAATCAAGCGGATAAAATAATTTTGATTCTCTAAAAAGATCCAAGAATTTGTTACTTTCCGCCCATTATGATCATAGACTTCAATGTTGTATGTCTGTTCTTCTTTCGTTTTGTGTTCCATTAAAATGAAATAAAACGGAACATAAAAAGTAGAGAGTTGTGTCAGAGTTCTCTCAATTTTTCTTCGTAAGATTTTATTATCATCTTCAGGGTCAGTGGGTACTTTTTTCAATATTTTTGAAGGAATTCCCATTATTAGATCAAAATCATAATATTTTTCTACCATTTTTTCATAAAGGGAAATCGCCGTTTCATCAATTGAATTCCACATATTTTGAGATTCCTTAATGAAATTCCGATTATTATGCAAATCATTAAAATCTTCAAAAAAAGTAATTAATAATCTAAGATTATGCCGTAATCTTTTAGGTCCTTTAAAAATTGCTCGGTATATGAAAAACCGAATGTTTGTAACAATGCTTTATCAGAGTCACGCATTTCTTCAGAGTGACCATCTGTTACAGAAATCCAACCGCTTATATCGTTGTTGTCATAATGATACCTTGGATCACTTCTATATATTTCAAGTACGCTTAGATCAAAAGAGCGGTAATCTAGTTGACCAGCTCCTAATGCAAGCTCCATTGAATAAGGGCTGTCACTATATTTTGTTGTAATTTCAGCAACATTAGAAATCCCGCAGTCAACAGTTATAATTAAATCAACTTTATTTTTCTTTGCTTTTTCTATAGCTTTTTTGTTTAACCCATAACCCTCTATCTCTCTGTCCGGTATATACACATCAATAAACTCTTCCGCTTTTACTTTTTCTCCTCCACCAATAATTGATTTCAATTCTAGAAGAGTATTTACAATAATCGCCGAAGAAGTGACTCCGTCAACATCATAATCGCCATACACTAATATTTTTTCATTTTTTTCAATTGCTTTATAAATTCTTTTTACCGCTTTTTTCATATCTTTCATCAGATACGGATCATGCAAATCAGTTTCGTAATCAGGATTGAAAAATTCGTCAATTTGCTCTTGGGTTTTTAAATTTCTATCCCACAACAACTGCAAAACAACCGGCGTAAATTCCGGAAATCTTTTCCCGAACTCCACGGGATATTTTTCATTGATTAGCCATTGTTTCTGCATTTGAATTAAATTGTTATTTTTAAATTATCTCTGCCTTTTGTCGTTCTATGAAATTTTAGA
>JABCSI010000090.1 GCA_018238965.1 Promethearchaeota archaeon | reverse complement strand
TATCCAATAAAGATAAGATAAAAGGAAATTTCATGGAACATTTTAATCAGCTAGATTCATAAAATATAGAATTGCATCAACAAATCCTTCCCCTTCACGATTTACTAAACCTTTAGGAAGACTTCCATACTGCTTGAAACCCATTTTCTCTTAAAACTTGCGGGCTGCGATATTATTTTCCCAAGTTTCCACTAATAAAATTCTTGCATCATATTGCTTAACCCATTCCTTAGCAAACTCAAGCAGAATTGTACTTGTACCCTTACCTCGGTATTGTGGAGCAGTGACAACTGAAGTCAATGTGAAATGATCATTTGGTTTAGATCCTAAGCAACCCTTCAGCTGTAATGTAGCGATTAATTCTTGCTTATATACCGCAACTAACCTAACTCGGACTTGAAATTCATCCATAAAGCACCGGTCTCCTTTTTTTAATTCTGAAATTCCCTCCGGCGAATTCATTTTATCATATAAATATTTAACAAGTTATGATATTTTTCACGAACTAAACAATCCGACACACCTTTTTCACGATCACTTACTTTTCACGAAAAATATGTAACACCCCCACACTATTTTATAGTGTGGAATGGAAACTATAACATAATCAGCGCAAACAACAGACGAAAGGGTTCACGGGTATGTAATATGTCGAAAAACGCTCATCGGATAGTTCGGGAATGATATCATGGTGGATCATTCTCAAAGTCATATTCACGTAAAATTAAGGGCGATCCATTAAATTCGATTTCCTTTTTCATAGTAAAAATAGAAATGGATAAGAATTAAGATTATGCAGAATTTTCTCGTGTTTCCACCAATAATTTCCAAAGATTAAATTCTATACCTAACTTCAAAGGAGGAGATAGATTGTTAGAAGGAGATAGATTGATATTCGACATTGTCTGGCAAGCGAATATAAGGTTATATCCCCCTCAAGAGCTGCTTCTTTTCCAAAGGTTTTTTTCACATCTGCAAATAATTTGTGGAAGGTAAATTTTTGTATAGAGATTTATATACTTATATTAATTCATATGTGAATGATGGCAACAATTCCAATCAAATTAACCAAAGTTGAGGTTTCAAAGATTGATTATTTAGTTAAGATGGGCAAATATGAGAATCGAAATCAGGCGATTCGATCATTTATAGAAGTGAGTTTACTTCAAGAATCAATAAATTTAGAAGATCATAATCCGGAAATCGAAAAAATTAGAAATGAATTATATCAATTGTGGGATTCCCAACCTGAGTTTAATTTGACGACCAGAAATAATAAATCTTTAGTCGATTTTGTTTCTATGGATAGGTTGAGAAATTAATCATCATCATAGGTGAGAAGCATTCGGTGCATGGATCCGCTTTGAAATCCCTCAAGATCGATGGTAACATAAATAAATCCCAAATCCTTCAAAAAATGTGAGATTTTTACTCTTATTTCCGATTGACCCAGAAGAACAAAAAACTCGGGACCCGCTTCAATCCGTGCTAAATATTGTTTTGTGGGAAGAATTTGTTGCACCCGGACACGGATTGGAGTATGTATCTCGGGAAGAAAAGAGCGCAAGAAGTTTTCGCTTTGATCGATGCTCTCCAGGATTTCTTCGGAGATTGGGATACCAAAGGGAATTCGGGAAGCCAAACAGGCCTGCGACGTATAATTTTGGGAGATTAAACCCAAACGGCGCGATATTTCGATTATATCCTTTTTAGCAATTTTTGCTAAAGCGAAAGGGGAAGCTACACGACTTTCTCTGAGGGCTTGGAGTCCTGCGCGGATGAGTTTTAAATCAGAATAATTGGTTCCATCGACTACCAAATTGAATCCAGCATCCTCTGCGATTTCCTCCAGATTTTGAAGAATAAGCTGTTTACAGTAATAGCATCGGAGCTCAGTATTCTGCTTAATCATCTGAATGTTCAAGGTAGAGAGGGAGATAATCTCAAATGGAATTGAATATTCCGCGCAGAAGATTTCAGCTTGTGTGGCTTCGATACTCGGGGATAATTCCGACTGAATAAATACCGCTTTGGTTTTTTCCGCATAATGTAAAGAGAGATAGGATAATAGCGCGCTATCTCGACCTCCCGAAAGCGCCACAATCACTTTTTTACCCTTCAAGAGAGATTTTACCATGTCCAATTTTTCTGCAAAAGAACTATTTCTTTCCAATTCTACCAAATTATCCATATATGTATCACCAGCGAAAACATTATTCGCTAAAATCTCCCCGCGCCATTAACAGAAAAAAGGAGAACCCCTATAAAAAACCTTAGGATACTGCAATTAAGATTCTGAAATTAAATCGACAGATATTTCTTTGTCTTACTCTGATTAGTACATTTAACTCCCAAAAACACTTATCTAAATGAATGAATTTCGATTTTATAGTTATTTACTCTGCGAAGATCCTATACGCGGGCTTATGGGCTTTTACCCAAAGATATAAAAACAATTAATGGTGATCTACACTAAATCCATTCTATCTTAGGTTTTTAGAACGGATTCAATTTGAATAATTTAGGTGAAAATACTATGGCTATTTACGTTTGCACTGTCTGCGGGTGGGAATACTCTGAAGAAGAAGGTTACGAAGACTTTCCTGCCGGTACCAAGTTTGAAGATTTACCAGCTGACTTTGAATGCCCTGTATGTGGCGCTGGTAAAGACGATTTTGAAAAGCAATAGAATTTTTAACCCTTCTTTAAGGGATTTTTTCCTTTCCTACCTTTTTCCCATACGTGATTTTCTTCTAATTCCTTCTTTTGAAATATAGATTTTCGCCCCATGGAGCAATTTGCCTATAATCGCAACCTTTTATAGCGGAATCACCCAAGATTTACTATAAGTTAACAACCACTAATATCAGAAAAAATGGAGTAAAATTCGATGATAGATATTTCAATTGTGATAAGCGGGGCGGCAGGCCAGGGGGTCCAGACCGTCGAACAGTTATTGGTAGGAATCTTAAAAATGTCGGGATTCAACGTCTTTGCTACTAAGGAGTATGAATCACGGGTTCGAGGAGGTACCAATTCGACAGAATTACGAATTTCGACAACAAGGGTAGCAGCATTTGTCAATCGGATCGATATTTTGGTGCCATTCAGCAAAGCAGCAATAAAACATGTCAAACCACGATTATCCGAAAAGACAGTAATTCTAGCGGATGAATCATTGTTAGGGGAAGAAGATGCAGCTAACTATTCCCATTTAATCAAATTACCTTTACAGAAAACTGCCATAGAGGTCGGAAAGAAGATTTATTCCAATGTTGTTTCGGTGGGAGCAATTACGGGGCTTTTTGGAGCAGATCCCGAAATAGGCAAGAAATTTTTGAGGCAACGCTTTCAAACCAAGGGAGAAACGATAATTACCCAAAACCAAGAAGCCTTTGACAAAGGTTATGTCATGGGAAAAGAGTTAAAGGACCAAGGCATGGTTGATTTTACCATTGAACCCACAGAAGGTGTTGAATCGGAAATTCTTTTCAATGGTAATCAAGCCGTAGCCCTGGGTGCAATTGCCGGCGGGTGCAATTTCATATCAGCATATCCAATGTCTCCTTCCACAGGAGTGCTAATCTATTTGGCACAGCATTCAGAAGAATTTGAAATTGTGATTGACCAAGCCGAAGATGAAATTGCAGCAATAAACAAGACGGTAGCAGCATGGTATGCAGGCGCCCGGGCTATTGCCTCAACATCTGGAGGAGGATTTGCATTGATGGGCGAAGGATTATCATTGGCCGGGATTATGGAGAGTCCCTTAGTCATACATATTGCCCAACGTCCTGGACCAGCCACGGGACTTCCAACACGTACGGCTCAAGAAGATCTCAATTTGGCTCTTTATGGTGGTCACGGTGAATTTAATAGGGTGATTTTTGCACCGGGTACCATTCAACAAGCCTTCTATCTCACACAGAAAGCCTTCAATTTGGCAGATGAATTCCAAGTGCCAATATTTGTGCTCACGGACCAAGATTTTGTAGATGGGTATTACAATATCCCAAGCCTTGATATTTCCCAGCTAAGTAATAAGAAACACATCGTGGAAACCGCTGATGATTACAAACGGTACTTATTAACCAAGAATGGAATATCCCCACGTGGAGTGCCCGGATATGGAGAGGGTTTAGTGCGGGCAGACTCCGATGAACATGATGAATACGGACATATCACAGAGGATATGGAATATTTACGCCCCGCGATGACCGAAAAACGGGTGTTTAAACGTCGTAAACTTCTGGAAGCAGTTGCTGAATCACCTTCATTAGTTCCCGATGCAGAATATCGGACCTTGGTCCTCTGTTGGGGATCCAATTATCATGTCGTGAAGGAAGGGATTGCAATGGCTGAAAAACAGGGTGTTTCGATGCTTCATTTCCACCAAGTTTATCCACTTCCAAAAATTATCGCGGAAACGATACAAAAAGCCGAAAAAATCATCTTGATAGAAAATAATGCCACAGGACAATTCGGGAAAGTGTTAACCCTGGAACTGGGAATTAATATTCCAAGAGAAATGCAGTTTCTACGCTATTCAGGGAAACCTTGGTCAGTGGAAGAAATAGTAAAAATTATTCAAAAGGAGGCGCTATAAATGGAACTTGATTTTACAGAAAAACTCTACGATATGCCCCAGGAAAAAGCATGGTGCCCCGGCTGTGGTCATTTTACCATGCATAAACATTTGCGTGCCGCTTTGGCCGAATTGAAAATCCCACCTAAAAATCTCGTTCTTGTTTCAGGAATCGGGCAAGCCGCCAAGCTACCCCAATATACTCGTGGACACATGTTCAACGGACTCCATGGGCGATCTCTACCTGCAGCCATGGCGATTAAAGCAGCAAATCCAGAATTAACAGTTATTGTTACCAGTGGTGATGGTTGTTCCTATGGTGAAGGAGGTAATCATTTTCTGGCGCAAATAGAACGCAACGCCGATATAGTCAACATTGTGAACAACAACATGATCTATGGCCTTACCAAAGGACAAGCTTCACCAACCAGCTTGAGGGGGATGAAAACCCATGTTCAAGTCACTGGAGTCACCAATGAACCCTTCAACCCTTTAGCAGTCGCGATTGCCATGGGGGCAACTTTTGTCGCCCGTGTATTTCCCGGAAATAAGGAGCAAACGGTTTCAATAATCAAGCAAGCAATTCAACATAAAGGGTATGCTCTCGTGGATTCCTTCGTCCAGTGTGTTTCCATGAATAAATTGAATAGTTTCAAATGGTATAAAGAGCATACATATGAAATTGACGACTTCCATGATGTGACTGACCGTCAAGCCGCTTTTGCGAAAGCATTAGAAACGGGAAACTATCCCACAGGAATTCTGTATAAAGAAGAAGGAAAACCAGTATTCTGGGAACA
The DNA here is from genome assembly GCA_018238965.1 of Promethearchaeota archaeon. Taxonomy (GTDB): domain Archaea; phylum Asgardarchaeota; class Lokiarchaeia; order Sigyniarchaeales; family Promethearchaeaceae; genus Harpocratesius. Next base: position 7,424 of record JABCSI010000090.1, on the reverse strand, counting down.
AACAGCTGCCTACGAAAGCCGCTCAGAACCCCTCTACAAACGGGATGTTGATTGGGAAAAACTTAAAGCTATGATTGATGCAAAACGGAGTATTTAAGATATCGGTTGTTCCGGAAATCATATTTTTTTAAATATCCTAATTTTCTTACCACATAACTTCAGCACTTTTCAATGCCTTAAGGGCAGTATGCAAATCTTCACTTACCTGGAGTAAAAGAGTAGCTCCCGATTCGGGATCCTTCAAATGGGCTTCCTCTAAATAATCATAGGGAAAAAGCGTTTTGAATTTAAACATCCGCTTTTCGGCTGCACGATAAGCATCAGCAGCTTCTCGAAGATAGTGATTACGGGTCTTTCGAGGATATTTTTCCACAAGCCGGGATAAATATTCGGCAGCAGATCTGAATTGACTGTGATAATATTCCCCCATGTAGTTGTTGCCCTTCACATTCACAAGACTGGACTGATCTTTATAATGCCCCAAATGGAAAGCCCATTGCTTCAATGCATCGGGTCCTGAAACAAATTGATCATCGGTCATGGTAGTGCCTTCGGCAAATTCCACAGCACGTTTTAGTGCTTGGTGATCGCTTTCCTCGTTACGAGGAGTTAATTCATCGGAAAGAAAGCACACATGCATATAACGAGGAGAGGCTATACTGTCAAATCGAATTGAAAATTCTGAAATATTTAGTACTGCATGATAACCATGCATGATGTACTGGTTCTGTTGAATTCCGTTTATGATGTAATATTCTGGGATGTCTCCGCCCCAGATTATGGCCGGTTGATCTTTTTCCCGTATGTTACGCTTCACAAGTCGGAAAAATTTTTGTGCCCGTGCCAAATCTTCAAGAGTAATAGTGTTGAAGTAGGTAGGATATGGATTTGGATCCAGAACGTAATCGATTTTGTAACCTAACCCTTCTGCTGCTTGAATTATAGATGGCCATATACCAGAAGTATAACGAGATCCGGAAGTCATATGATTTTTATAATAGCGAACCAAAAATGCTAACCCGGTAAAACCACAAACCTCAATTGCATCAACCTCTTGACCCTTGGATGTGAGAACCCCCGCTAAGCACCCTGCAAACGAATTTAAATGATCTTGAAACTGGGCAGGTTGACTCACCCGTATCTCTGTTTTAGCTGCATCGGGAATTTCGAATGGATTTTTATAGGCATACCGATCTAGTGCTTCTACTGGATCATCCATAGCTTCGACTTCATCGTAAAGAGATGTATTCACTTTGAGGAAACGCTTTCCCCGTTCTGTGATTTCATAGAGGCCGCGACGAGGCTTGGAAATCAACTGTATCTTCTCCAATTCAGCTAGGTGATTCGCCAACGCGGTCTTCCCAAGCGCGATTATGCCCAACAAATTAGAAAACTCCAGACTTCCTTCGGCCAATAAAGCCATTAAAACTTCTAATCGTTTGGGGTAGGCGAGAGCACGGAAAATTTTGGCCACTTTTTCAATTTCGGGATGAAAAATTTCCGAATCGGTCACTTCGATTTTGGGAGTAGGGTCAGTCATTAGTATTTACGCCTAAAAAGATACGTTTTTTGGGAGTTGAACGTTAATCCTTTGTAGTATAGGTAAAACTTCTATTTGAGCGTTTTGATCACCGCATAATATATGGAGAAAATTAAACTATGACTCCGCGCCCAACTCCTTCAACGGGAACCCATCATACGGCAGATCTACAAGTTTTGCGATATCTGGAAAAGAAACTTTCCATACCTATCCCAAAATTATCCGATATTACAAATGCACCCAGTGGTTATGTCGTCAAAAATGATCGGATTGTAGTCTTGAAGATAACGCAATGTCAATCAGCAAGCGTACTTTTGTCACCCTCATCCCAAATTGCAATAGAAAAGCTTTCAAGTCTCCAATATTTGGATCTTAGCCAAAATAATCTGTCGGAATTTCCTGAATCAATTTTTACCTTGAGAAAACTCCAACATCTGGACCTCCATTCAAATAAGCTTACTTCTATTCCCAAGGGTTTAGGTAAATTAATTTCCCTGAAATCCCTTAATTTGGGACAAAATCCACTTAAAAAAATCCCCTCCGACATCCGAAAATTGTTGAAATTGGAAGAAATTTATCTGGGGCAATTGGGATTAGCAGAAATCCCCTTTGGGTTAAAATTCCTTCAGCAATTACGAATTTTATCTGCATTTGATAATGAGTTGACTAAGATTCCCCAATGGATTGAAAATTTTTCACAATTGGAGATACTAGCGGTGGGAAATAATTTTTTAACCATTATCCCCAAGGAAATCGGGAAGTTAACAAATTTACTTGAACTTTCCCTCTACCAAAATAATTTGACTCATCTCCCTACGGAAATACAAAAATTGACCAAGCTACAGGAATTAAATTGTGACAATAATCAATTAGAAGAATTTCCATCTTGGATCCAGAATCTACAGCAGTTAAGGGATTTGATCATCTGCAATAATTCCTTACATAAACTTCCTTCCTCGATTACAAAATTGACTCGTTTAAGACGGTTTTGGTTCGGAAATAATCCATGGCTTGGATTTTGCCCGGAAATCGTGGTTTGGATCAATAAACTTGAAGAAGAAAGGGTACAATTGAAGTAGATATTCATACTAAAGAATCCAATTATGAAGTAAGGATCTGGTGAACTTCTTGAGCGGGGAAAGTGTTATTAAAGTGGAGTTTTTCTAATCATAGTAACATTACTTGTAAATTGTAGGGGTTAACATGCATATATTAAATTTAAAATTACGCACACCTACCATCTATCTTATGGGAATCCTAAGTATTTTAATGGTAGGTATCCTTTTTTCAGCCCAGTCAAGTATCACATTGGGCGAAGATAAGGTTTATGATGATTTCAATCAACCGATTGCCAGTTCCATGGTAGATATTACAAATTCAGATAATTATTTCATGGAAAATATTACTTATATGTGGTATGATGCGTCTTATAATGGAGAAAACATTTGGATGGAGGGAGACGATACATATTATGAACTGAATTTACCCTTTACCTTTAATTTCTATGAGGAATTCTTTGAAACACTATACATCAGCTCCAATGGATGGATGAGCTTCACTGATACAAATCCTTATGAATATTCTAATCCATCTTTTCCATCAGCTGACCCCAGTTTTGAATATGCAATTGCGGTCTTTTGGGATGATTTACAAGCCGAAAATAACGTTTATATCTGGGAAACTACCGATTTTGTGGTGATAGAGTATAATGGTTACAATCATCTATCTTCTGAATTAGCAGGAACTTTCGAAGTGATCTTGTTTGCCACAGGTGAAATTGTCTTCCAATACCAAAATATTAATCTCGATCAAGGGGCCACTGTTGGTTTAAATCACGGATTGAATAGGACACTTTTTACCGAATACATGCCTGATATGGGTGGCGAAATGGAGTTGGCTTTGAAATTAACCAAAGAAGATTTGATTGATGGGCATGATCTTCGCATTTATATAGAGCCTTCCAACAGTATGGATCTCGAAATGACGCATTGGGTTGAAATGACCGTGGGGAATTTTGGGAGTTATAGCGAAATGAATGTTAACGTGACACTCTACATGGAAGAAGTGGAAGTTTTAACCTATACAAACCTTTTCCTAGAAATCGGAGAAATTATGAGTTTCACATACGAGTGGACCCCAAATAATTATAGAGAATACAATTTCACTGCCATGGTTAACACCGTTGAAGGTGAAACCCGGATTTTTAATAATCGAATGACTTACATGTTTCAGATCAATAATAACTCTATTCCAATGGAAGTGGGCGATTTGATGATGTGGCGATCTTTTCACGATGAATGGAATGAATTTATCAAGTTAGAGGTTGTTGGTAATCTCAGTCCCAACGAATTCTTAGTAGATATTACAACCTTTGATAGAGAAACTGGAGCTGAAACTGTTGAGCAAGTTACAGTGAATTCATCTTCTCGGGAATGCGCCACTTTTGGTGGACATTTCCCATATTGGATCAATGTAGAGAATTTGAATACTGGAACATTGATGCAAATTATGGATAACAACTTTGATGGGGAAATTGTTGGATCTAGTGATTATTATTACAACGGATTCAATCGCCCTTCGGAAATTGTGCAAATGAATGACAATTCGCGTAGGATATTCGATTCGTCAACAGGAATATTTATCGGATATGAAATGAACGATATACCAAATCTTGAACTAATATATACGAATATATTCGAGGATCTTCCATCTCACCATAATTTATATGCTCATTTTTCTGTAGTTGATGAAGATGCGGATGAGGATTCGGTATTGGTTTCCGCTTTTATTATGAACACCGGTAATTACATGGAAACCGCGAATGTTGGCATCTATCTTGATGGAAATGCACTACACACCGAAACCTTCTATGATATGAATCCAGGTGAATATCATTTCATAAATATGGGTCGCATGTACCCCACCGTTATTCCCACCCATGGTGATGCCTTGTTTACCTTAGAAATTGATGAAGTGTTTGATGAATCGTACGCCGATGATAATTCTGATGAAAATTGGGTATACATGGGTGAGAATGAAATCGGAATTCTACATTTAATTGTGTATGATCAGGATGGTAATCCTTTGCCTGATGTAGAAGTCAAGGTGGATGGAATTTCTTCAATTTACAACAATATATTTTACACTGATCACAATGGTGAAATTTATGTTGAGAACATGCCCTTGGGTGAATTTTATGTAAAAATATCCATGAATGGTTATCGCGATTATTCTTTTAACTATTGGGTTGATGAATACGATACCCAATATTATGAAGAAATTTACCTAAAATTATTATTTGAGGTCGATGATGACGACGACACTGATCCTTTCGGCTCTTTAGGTATCCCTGGATACGATTTAGGATCATTCATCGTTGCGATCGGAATTTCATTGGCTGCTCTTGGAAAGCGCAAGCAAAAATAAATTAACAAATGGAATTCACACTTTTTCCATTTTTTTTAAATCGTTTTTATTTAAAATCATTTTTATTTCATTTTCTTATTTGAGAATAAAGGATTCACTTAATGGATTAGGGAAAAACACAGAAAGGAAAAAAGGGAAAGTATAGATTAACAGCAATGTGTTAATCGACGGTCAGTCTACTCTACTTTTTCAAATATACTGCCCTTGGCATTACATACAGGACAATTCTCGGGGGGTTCACCCTCAACGGTATACCCACATACAGGACAGACAAACATCTCCTTCACGGGTAAGTCTTCGCCCTTTTCTACGGCTTCCAAGGCGGCAGAATACAACTGATGATGAATTTTTTCTACTTCATTCGCCCAGTGGAACGATTGTTCTGCCTTTTTATGACCCTCTGCCTTAGCATCGACTAAGAATTCGGGGTACATTGTGGTAAATTCATAATGCTCACCTGCAATGGCATCTTTAACATTTTCGATGGTTCCTTTAACCCCTCCATTTACTCGGAAATGGTTTAGGGCATGAACAGTTTCGGCAGCGGCAGCAGCTCGGAAAACCCGTGCAATTTGGGGAAATCCTTCTTTGTCCGCCTTTTTTGCATAGGCTAGATATTTACGATTTGCCTGGGATTCACCGGCAAATGCAGCCATTAAATCTTCTTCTGTTTTTGTCATTTAAATCACTTATACCTTATTAGCCCAGAGTCCATGTTTATTACAGAACTCACGAGCAATCACATTTTCATCGTGAATCGGAAATTCGGCTACGGGCGCATCTCCCGGTTTTAAATATTGGCGATATTGCTTATTCCCAGCGATCACCTCAATCATGGTGATCCAATGATCATCTGCCATAGGATGGAGTGTTGACCCAACGGTTACTTTGATTCCGTTTGCAGTTTTTTCTACAATAGGAACGTGTTTTTCATTCTTAAAATCGGCGGTTTTTGGTGTAACGAGTTCTAAATGGCATCCCCCTTCTTCACAAGCTGTGCCTTCGAACACTTTGTCATATAACTCATTACAATTCTCACATTTATAATAATGGTTCTTCATAGTTTTTCTCCCCTTTGGGTTATCGACTTGGGATTACTTAATTGTGGTGACGTAATCTAATAAAAATCGTGGTTTTGGTTTAAAAATTTTCCGCTATTGTAGGCTATTTTATATAAATTAAGTGATTAATAGAGATGTTAGATCTAAGATCCCAAGAACTATAGAGTCCTTTGCAATTGCATGAATAAAATTTTTCGGAATTTTCACAATATTCATAGTATATACATTTTGCACCTTTACAGAAATTACAGAATATATAGAATTTTCACTAGTTGGAAGTAAAATAATGTTTAAACGAATGAAAAAAACCTACACAAATTTCCCAAAAACCTTTTGGGTATTGATATTAGCCATATTTATTGATCGGGTTGGAGGAGCTTTGATGTTTCCCTTCTTCGCTATCTATATTACGATTCACTTTGAGGTAGGAATGACTGAAGTTGGACTACTCTTCACAGTATACGGAGTAGGCGCCTTCTTTGGCAATTTCTTGGCAGGTGCATTAACCGATAAGTTTGGACGGCGAACAATGCTACTTTTTGGGTTAGTAGTAAGTGGATTTAGCAGTATTTTAATGGGTTTGATTAATGATTTTAACCTTTTCTTTGTTGTGGCTGCATTTGTTGGCTTAGTGGGAAATGCTGGGGGTCCAGCGCAGCAAGCAATGATTGCTGATTTACTTCCTCCAGAGAAACAACCTGAGGGATACTCAATTTTGCGTGTGGTAGCCAATTTGGCTGTCGCAATAGGGCCAGCTATTGGAGGATTATTGGCGGCTCGCTCCTATATGTCTCTTTTTATCGCTGATGCAATTTCAAGCGGGATTACGGCAATCATTGTACTTATGGTTATTCCTGAAACAAAACCTCAACAAGCAAAAGATGAACCAGTTGAAACAATAATGCAAGCTGTGGGGGGATATAAAGAAGTATTCAAGGATTGGGGTTTCATGGCATTCGCTGGAATAACTACATTAGTCAGTTTGGTATATATGCAGATGAACAGCTCATTATCGGTTTTTCTTTTGCAGGAGTATGAATTTTCTTTGCAAAACTTTGGTTTATTAATCAGCACAAATGCCCTTATGGTTGTCCTCTTTCAGTTTCCAATTACCCATAGGATTTCAAAATACGTGCCATTGAGGATGATAGCTCTTGGTACTGCGTTCTATGCAGTTGGATTTGGGATGTTTGGGTTTGTGTCTACCGTCCCCATGTTCTTTCTGGCGATGATTATTATCACCATCGGAGAAATGATAATTGCTGCCTTTTCCCAAAGCATGGTGGCGAGTTTTGCTCCCGAAGATAAACGCGGAAGGTATATGGCAGTATATGGATATGCCCACATCATTCCAACCTTGGTGGCGGTGCTGGCTGCAGGATTAATTATGGATAATA
>JABCSI010000089.1 GCA_018238965.1 Promethearchaeota archaeon | reverse complement strand
CTGGTTTAGCTCAATATTTGAAAACTAAAGCATTGTTTGTTGCGCAGAATAAATCCATGGATACACTTTTGGATGGGACATATGCTGATTTTATCAAAGAGGGAGCCGATCTCATATCATCACCTAGTGCATCTAGCATGAATGACTTTGTAGATAAACTGAACGAAGTAAGAAAAATGATGCCAGGTGGTGTGAAAAAGACCAAAAGTACCGGGAAGAAACAGAAAGCGAAACAAGACTTTGGGTTTCTAAAACAGAACAAAGATGATGTTAGTGATTATATTGAAATTATAAAAGATATGCCAGATTCTTTTTATAAAACTGGAAACCTTAAGCCCAGAAGTATTATCTGGGTTCTTGCTGGTCGTCCCAAATATAATAAGGAAAAAGAAATATTTGGCACTGGGGGATCAACCGTATCAAATGACTAATTCAACAATGAAAATAGCTATCGTGGGTCTTGATAACGCAGGAAAAACTTCTATCATTCGCACCCTTAACCGTACCTACGATATCGGAGGATCTATCACCCCAACAAAGAGCGTTGAACGTACAACCTTTGGTCTTTTCGGTTCAGAGGGAGTCTTGTGGGATTTTGGTGGCCAACAAGAATACCGAAGTACCTATCTGAAGGAATCCGATCGGTATTTCTCTGGTATTGGTTATCTGTATTTTGTAGTAGATATGCAGGATCCCAGGCGATTCCCCGAGGCATTGGATTATTTCAAAAGAATCTACGAAATAATTCACAACGAATTTCCACCCGTGATTGTCTCCATTTTATATCATAAATCCGACCCCGAAATTCTCGAAGCGAGCGAAATTCCCCATCACATTCAGCAACTTTCTCTGGAATTCCAAGGCATTGTTGAAAACCTTGAAATCGGCTTCTATCGAACATCAATTTTCGATCCCTTGAATCTGATGAATGCGATTTCTTTACCAATTTTGGGTTCTCAGCCACTCTATAATATAATTTCGATGTTGATGGCCGAGTTTGCTATGGATCATTCTATTGAATATATGAATTTGCAGGTCAATGAGTTGCTCGAGTTGGGTTCATTTCGTCTGAAAACCCCCAAACAGGATTTCATCAAGGCTTCTCTGGATTTTTATAAGCAGTTTGCCTCCGTCGATGCATCTACAAAAAAGAACGAATACGAATTTGAGGGCTATAAATTTGTGATTTTGAATAGGGATGTGCTGGATTACAATTATTCTTTGAATTATGCCTATTCTTCGGGTAACAAAGATGAAGTTCCGAACCCCGATGATTTACAGGGCCTTTTGGGACAAATCAACCAAAAATTTGAAGAATATCGACCCGCATTATTTTAATTCTGTCCCATCAATTTTTCCCTCTAGTTTTTAATTTTTGCTTAAATTTCTACTGGATCGATTATTTAGAGCCAATATGTGGTTTTTATGGTGGGATCAAGATAATTTCACATACCGAGAGGTGCTAAACATTTTTTATTGATGGTGCGTTAATTGTCTTAGTATATCAAAAAGGGCTCCGTGCGGTTGGAGTGGTCTCCGACGCCGGGCTTCAAACCCGGTCAATCTTCACCCGATTGGGGGTTCGATTCCCCCACAGAGCCGCCAATTTTAATCTACGAGCATCTCCTGCAACACGTTTTTCACTTCTAAAATAGTTTTACCACTTAGAGATCCTAGTTTCTTAATGCTCCTTCTGCGGTCGACAGTTCTTATTTGATCTAATACAATCCACCCTGTTTTTTGAGAGAATTTCAACTTTACACGGGTTGGATAGTGGTGTGATTTTGTTGTCATGGGGGCGATGATGATGGTCTTCAAATATTTATTCATTTCATTAGGTGAAATTATTACACATGGGCGTGTTTTCTTTATTTCATGCCCTATTGTAGGATCAAGGTTCATCAAATGTATTGAATATTGCTCTATTTTCTCCGAATTCAGAAGATATCACCATTCCCAAGATTCAGAATCTATTTCTAAATCTAAACCATCATCGATTAGCAATTCATCTTCCTCGAGTTGATGCATTTTTTGAAAGGCTTTTTCCCAATCTTGCCGAACGGAATTCACAGATATTATATGAATCTGCTGTTTATCAACGTCGATAATAAGTTCCACTTGGTTTTTAATATTTAATCGTTCCAATATGTGCTTAGGTATGCGAATGCCCCTAGAATTTCCAATTTGGATGATTTTAGTTTTGATTTTTTCCATCGTAATTACAAAGTGATTACACGAATATATTAATTTGGATTTAGATTTTTGGATCCAAAAACACCAAATTAGAAATTACTTGCTCAATTTCTTCCATTATGCTTCAATTCTATTCAAAAATTATGAAAAGTACCATAGAAACAAATTGGAGAGATTAATTTTGAATGAATCTGGTTTGGTTTTCAAAGAAATAAAAACCCCAATTGGGGAAATGGTATTCGGATCGTCAGATAAGGGGCTGTGCTTACTCGATTTTAAATATCGAAAGAGTTTTCCACGAATTCTAAAACGAATTAAGGAATATTTCGGGGACCGGATTACCTATGGAACATCGGAATTAATAGAATTGGCAGAAAAGGAGCTAAATCAATATTTTCAAGGAGATTTAAAGATTTTTACGGTTCCATTGGATATTAGGGGAAGCGAATTTCAATTAAAGGTCTGGGATGCCCTACTGCAGGTAAAATATGGAAAGACCCAATCCTATCTTGATATTGCAAAAAAAATTGGGAGACCCAAAGCGGTTCGGGCCATTGCCAATGCGAATGGCCAGAATGGAATTGCTGTGATAATCCCTTGCCATAGGATTATTGGTTCTGACGGCTCTTTAACAGGATACGGCGGGGGGATTGCAATAAAGAAGAAGTTACTGGGCCTTGAATCAAAATACGGGACAAAAAAGATTACCGACTATATTTAATTTAAACCTAATGAAAGAAATCATAAGTGGATAGTGGATATACTGTAAATTATTTGGGTGCGTAAAAATATTCATTGTTGGCCCGTTGTCGCTTATCAATACTACTATCCTTTTTATTTATGCGGGCGCGACCTGTCTCCTCATCCCGACGGAAGGTAATATCGAGGATTTTCAAAAATTCATTCATGCCCTCCCGTTTATTTAACGGACCTATAGTTTTCCCATGAACCCCTGGTTTACCGGTAAAGAGGAAAAGACGATCCGATAGCGCATCCACAATCGCTAAATCATGTTCTATCACTACGGTCGTAGCGCTCATTCTTTTCGTGATGGCTCGGATTACCGAACTGATATGTAGGCGTTCTTCCACATCCAGATAGGCCGAAGGTTCATCCAGAATATAGAGTTCTGCCCGCTTTGCAAGACAGGTGCAGATAAATACCCTTTGTAATTGCCCCCCTGAGAGATCCCTCACAAGGCTGTCAAAAAAAGAATCTACCCCTAGGGGAGTATATAGGAGTTGCTTCATGGGTTCGGAAAAATCATAATTCTGGGAGTATTCCATAATAAATTCTTGGACGGTTCCATCATAATCTCGGGTGATGTACTGGGGTTTATAGGATACATAGCGTTCAATAGAGTCAAATTCACTTTTTTCATCGGGTTTGATTTTTCCCGCGAGGATTTTGGCAAAGGTCGATTTTCCCGTTCCATTTTCCCCCACAATTCCGAGAATCTCACCTTCAAATATTGTTCCAGGTTCTACTTCCAAGCGAAATCCTTCGAATGTTTTGGTGATTCGACCGTATTTAGTAAATATACGTGCATTTTCCCATGATCTATTTCCCACGCTGCGTCGGAATGAAATCTGGGATTTGCGGAATTGGATATTTTCTGTTTTGAGAAATCCATTCAAATATGCATTAATCCCACCCTTCGTTGATTGAACTTTGGTAATCACTCCAAATTGATGGGGCTTTCCATAAAACAGGTGAATTACATCGGATAAGTAATCCAGAATTGCCAAATCATGTTCAACCACCAATACCGGATAATATCTTTTAGTTCCGAAGCCCTTTGCCCGTGACTGGAGTAATTCTGCCAATTTAATCCGTTTTTTAACATCTAAAAAGGTGCACGGTTCATCAATTAAATAGCAATCGGCTTCCTGCACCAAAACGGAAGCAATGGCAAACCTCTGTAATTCTCCCCCCGAGCATTGCTGTAATTCTCGTTTTGCAATCGCGTGGATATCCAGATGCTCCAAAACCTCTTGGTAAAATACATCATCGATATTTTTTTGCTTCCGTAATATTTCCTCTACCTTGATTCCTTTGTATTCATCAAAAAGTACGCGTAAAACCTGCTGTTTATAGGCAATTTTCCGAGAACCATCATACATATCTTTAAAATGCGTGCGCATTTCATTTTCCCGCATATGATCGAATAATGTCCTCCAATCAAATTTGGTTTTCGTAGCGGATTGTTCATCCATTTCCCCAAAGTTGGGCCATACATCTCCACTTAATATATTCAAGACTGTAGATTTACCGATTCCATTGGGACCGCACAATCCTGTAACTCTTCCGGGAAGTAACGTAGGTAGTCCGAATAGTCTAAATCCATGGTCATCTTCGGGTGTGTGTTTCAAATCTTGGACAATTTTTCGATCTTTCTTGGGATATTCGTGGGTTCTATCATCCAATTCTGGTTCGTCCAGCAAATATATGGAATAAATTGCATTTCTTGGGCAAACATTTAAACATATTCCGCAATAAATACAGTATTCCGAAATGATTATCATTCTATCTTCTGATTTTTTAAACCGAATAGGCACCGGTGCTTTTTTTACGTGGGATTTTTTCCGATTATTGGTCAATGTAATAGGGCATTGCTTAATACACTGGGAACCACACGAGCTGGGAGAACACAGATCATAATCGATCAGAAAGATTTTTTTCATACGCCAGAGTGAACTAATGCGGGATTCCAAATTAATTTTCCCCAGAATTAATTCCCTAAGGAGAAACCTTCACTAAAACTATTTTTGACTAGGGAAAAAGGAAACTTTCACCAGCACTGATTTTAAAAGGTTTTTTAAGCGATTTTGAGGATAAGGGGGGTTTGTCGAACGATTTTATCATAATATTGGCTGATCTGTATCGGAGAAATCCGGGAAAATGAAAATTATTCATAAATGTCCTATCCATCCCAGAAGCGGGGATCAGAAGGGCACCACAATCTTTGAATCGGGCAGATCTTATGAGAGAAAGGCGCAAAAAGCGAGTGATATAACGAATATTTAACCCAAAATTTGAAATTTTCTGGTCCGAAATAAAAAAATCACGTACAACTGCTAAAGGTATGCGGCGATGAATACGCCGAAAATGAATTACCTGTATAAAATAGCAAGCATAGGCAATAATCTCGTCTCCATGGAAGATTACCACATAATTTGGGGTGAGATCGGTAGGGATAACTTGCATTCGAAAGTGTTCCCACTCTTCCAGACTATAATGGATTTTTCCGATGTTATTTCTTGGAGCTACGGAGTTGTGGAAATCTCTAATTTGGTAGAGCAGAGGTTGATATTGGACACGATTGGATTCCTTTAAAGAGAAAGAAATATCGCAGATTTTTCGATGACGGCATCGCCTATGGTAAAAATTATAGTGAAAATAAACGAGAATCTCTCGAAATGCCAATAATGGGAATAATCCAAATAATCCAGGGAAATACCGAATCAACGAGGAAAAAATAGAAAATTTCACGAAATCCGGACACAAATCTCGCCAGCCAAGGGGAATATATATGTTCTTCCGGGCAAAACCCTTGGGATCGGCGGTTAAAATGGCATAAGCGCATTTCTTTGTTTCTAAATATTGGATTGCCCTATTCATCAATTCGCGGGCTATTCCCTGTTTAGCGTAGTTGGGATCAACCGTTACATCATTTATGGCCCCCACAACGGCTTGAGTTGAATCAAGGGTGTAATCTTCCAAAGGGGAATATACTGCTCCAACAATATCCCCGGATTCGACTTGGGCAATTTGAATTTCCTCATGCACGGCTCCGGGTCTAGAAATATACCGCCAAAGAACCGATTGGGCTGAGCGATTAAATCCGGGTCCCGAGAGGGTGAAACATTTATTGAATAATTCAGCCAAGGCCGTTTCGTCCCCTTCTTGATAATGCCGATATATAATTTTCATTTCGAATCCTATTCCCTATTTCTTACTTATCCAACTCCCCTAAAATTTATTATTCTTCGCTTTCATTCCATCCACATAGGAAGAAATATATCGGTTACAAGAGATATTATCTATAAATATATCGAGGAAAGCATTGAAGATGAGCACTTTGGAGAAAAAATACGATGTGGTTGGGCTGGGATCATGCACTATGGACTTAATATTTGCCGTGGATGATGTTATGAGAATGGAATTAATTGATCGCAATAATGTGGAAAAGAAATATGTGGCAATTGAAAATTCGACTAAGCTGAATGTGAAATCGGTAAAATCTTTTCCAGGGGGTTCGGCAGCGAATATCGCGTGTGATTTGGCAAATATTGGACTGAAAACTGCATATATTGGGGGTATAGGGAATGATTCTGCCGGTGACGCTTGCTTAGTTGATATGCAGAACCATCACGTTGATACATCGGGTGTGAAAATCTTCTCGGAGGATTCAACGGCCCATTCGGTTATTATCATAAATTCCAATTATAAAGATCGTTCCATTTTGGCCTATAAGGGGGCCAATGATTTGTTTTCTGAAGAATATGTGCCCGAAGATAAGTTGACATCAACGCGTTGTTTTGTGTGGACCAGTTTAACTTCCGAAAAAGGAATCGGAGCGATTAAAAAATGTATTAAAATAACTAAAGAATCGGGGGGCATAGTTGCGGGAGCACCCTCGATCTCTATCATCAAGAATAATCTCCAAGAAGCTATAGATTTAATCAAAACTGCAGATATCACCAGTTTAAACGATGAGGAAATCGAAGCCCTTACGGGAATCAAAGGTGATCTCCACGGTGCGATGAAGAAGTTATTTGAATGGGGCTTAAAACTCGTGAATCTGACTCTTGGGAAAAATGGGCAATGGATCTGTGATGGAAAAACAATTGTTAAGACAAAACCTCCCAAAATTCATGTTTCCGATACAACCGGAGCTGGAGATGCCACAATGAGTGGTGTAATTTATGGATATTTACAAAACAAGAGCTTACACGAGACTGCCATGATTGCCGCTTCTCTCAGTGCGATGGAGATCGAAGCTCCGGGAGTTCGGATAGGATTACCCGAAAAATATTCTGATTTGCAGATTTTCATGGATAATCACGAATTTCAACAAGAAACGAGTAACTTCTAAAGAAAATAGGTGTGAAGATTATATACTTTGCATAAATCCTCCTTTTTTTTTACACGAATAAATTTATTCCCTTAAGTTTTTTGCAAATGGAATTTTTTCTCTCCTTGTGACCGAATCTACCCCTCAAAATTCTCCCATCGAATATACTTTAATTATTGCAAGATACGTTGAGATTGGACTGAAATCAAGGAAAGTTCGAAACAGGATGGAGCGAAGACTGTTGCAGCATATTTTATCCGTATGCGATAGAGAAAATTTGGTGGTACATTCATCATTGCGAAGGTGGGGTCGTCTGGAATTTGAATTTCAGGCTTCGGATATTCCCCATGCCTTGTTGGTCTTCCGAAATATTATTGGAGTTCATTCCTATTCCCCCGTGATGAAAATTTCTGCCGAATATCCGAAAATTCAACAATCCACAGTCGATTTTGCCAATATATATTTGAAATCGGGGGATGGTTATGCGGTCCGTGTTAAAAGATTCAAAACCTATTTTAAAACTTCCATTGAAATGGAAAGGGAACTGGGGAGTCTAATTTACGTTTCTTTTGAGCAAAAAAATGCCCCATTACATGTGGATTTGACCAATCCCGATAAAACCATTCATTTGGAAATTAAAGAGAAATTTTCCTACCTTTTCGGGGAGATTTTTTATACTGCATGGGGAGGAAATCCCATCGAAACCGATAAATCCATGTTCATGTATTGGGATCGCACACAAGGAAATCTCGCTGCTTCCTTTCTCCTAACCCGACGAGGTGCCGTCGTTGTACCTGTGTTATTCTATGATCGTTCCGATAATGCAAATTTAGAGGAAATATTGGCCGAGGATCAAGAAACAAGAAATCACCTCGAAATCCTCGCACGATATTATGCTGACGATATTCCTGTGATTCTGTTGAATAATTCTTCTGCAATTCCCATTTTAAAAGAGATCCTTTCTGAATTTGTTGGTCAAATGTCCTTAAATACAAAACTTGCCTGTTTCTCTCTCTTTCTCATTAATAAACTGAATGAAAATGATGAACTCAAGCAAAAACTCACCTACATGCACAAATCCATAATCTCTAAAGGCTGTATTAATAGTTATCATCCCCAAATACCTTCACCGGATAAGAATTCAGCCCTTTTATTAAAATATGCACAATTATTACCCTTGGCCCCCTTCCTTCCTTTATTGGGATTACATCCAAGGGTGTTTCACGAAATGGAGACCGCTTTACTGAATCCTTCTGAAGCGTTAATTGTCACCGAATTTTCCCTTACGTCCTTGATAATACAGGATTTTGATGCACCAAATTCCCTTGATACCTCAAGTGATATAACAACCTCGGGAAATGATGAATTGCAGTATAAAATGGACCCAAAGGAAGAAGGAAAATTGCTCGATCAACTGAATCAAGTCTTTGAATCTCCGAAGTTTTCATCTATCATTGATCAGATCTTGACCCAGGCCCACATAGTGAGAATTCAAGGTAAAAAAGTCTGATATGATTTTGGAATTTCCCTTTGCTTTATCTAATCTTCAGGTCTGGCAAAAACGTAAAATTCCCGCATCAGATGCTTTGTTCCCCTATCGAAGAGATTTTTTGCAAATCCGCGATCGAAATTATAGCGGGGGTTTTCCTTAGCATCAAAGCGATCCGTTCTGAGAATTTGCACTGCCTTGAATCCTGCGCCGGTGGCCATTTCATGTATTGGCAATCCGATTTGTTTATGGTCTTTTGTGAATACAACCGGAGCCACCAAGGCTAATCGAGAATTCGGTTTCAATAGATTAAAGGATTGAATAAAGAGTTGTTCGTAAAGTGGAATAACTTCTTCATCGATTATACCAATCAAATCTTTGTATCTTGGGAATTGACGGAAATAGGGCAATAATAGGGGCTCGGTCGCAATTCCATCAAAATAATGCTTAGTGAAATGCTGGTCGATGGTCCTAATATCGGATTTAATAATTCTTTTTTGGATTTCCTCTTTGACAATCTTGCGACCAAGTAAATCGGCAGTATAGAGTAAATTTTTCCGGGAACCAACCACTTGCTCTTCATTTTGATCCGCTCCGTAGATCTGCATTCCCATGAGGTAGGCAAATTGTAAAATAGTACCCGATCCACAAAACGGATCAAGTATTCGCTTATCTGTTAAAGGTTCGTCTAACTGAAGCAAGGATAGGAGGGTTTTTCCGAATTTCGGGGGAATTGTTTGTTTAAATTTCTTAAAGGGACGATCAGCATCCAGGGCTTTTTGTAGATTAGAATCAACAACCGTAATAGTGCGCCCGATATACATCCCTAAATCCGTCATGCAATAGAGAATTTCTGCCCGTTCTGGTTCATACAGTTTATAGGCAAAATAGTGATGTGGAAAAATGGGATTCAAATTGCCCTTTTCGATATTTTCCTGGGGATATTTGTAATATATGGCCTTTTTTGCCCCTTTCTCCTTAAGATACTTGTTGAAGAATTTATTAAAATAGTGCAATCCGAATTTAATCAATACAGATGCGTAATAGGGATCATCGAAGCTTTCGGGGTAAATACTGGTTGCAATGAAAAAGCTCTTGTCTTGGATTTCGGGAAACAACTCAAATACCAAATCCTTTAGGGTATTATCAATATATCTGCGCCCTCCGTAAATTAATGCCCGATCAGTTTCGATATCGACAGGAAATGCCTTAAGTACAGTTTCGAGTTCCACAAAATCGTAGATTCTTCCGATCTTTTGCACTCCGCCAAGTCGAATCATTAAATTGCCAATATCCTCCAAGTCAATGGCTTGATCATCAAATTCCACAATGGCGGAAATGGTCGAAAAGTCCACTATTCTGCCTTGATATTGGGAAGTTTGGAGATAGGCATCCAATTCAGCCAATGCTAACCGATAATTCTTGCCGAGGATAAAAATATACTTTTCCATTGATACTTTCTACTTTCTAGAAGTGATTAATTGGATTAGAATTTTGCGATTTTTAACAATAAGCCGTAAAGGTAAAATACCAGCGTGAATCTTGTTGCAAGGAGAAAGAGAAAACAAAGAAAAAGGGTCGGGATTAATCCCGTTGTTGTTTAAGGCGTTTGATTTCCGCTTCGAGGTCTGTGATTTCACCTTCGAAATTTGCTCCACCCGGAACTGAAGGTAATGCTTCACGAGTACCAATTGAGAGTTGTGCATCTACTTCTGCCAATGCTACATCAACTTCTGAATCGGATACAGCAGTAGAGGATGCATCATCGGATAATTCCAGTTGAGAGTTCACTTCAGAGAAGATTGCATCCATATTTCCAAAACCCAAATCCAGTTGGGCAAGCATGTTTGAGATTTCTGGAGCTTTAACTGAAATTTGTAATTCGCCTAACACACCTGCGATTTCTTTAGATACTCCTGTAAAATCTCCAAGGGCTTTCGCTTGTTCCAGCTTAAATTGTACTCCGTCTAATCGGACTCGGAAATTTTCGATAGAGTGGACCCAGTTTTGAAACTGGAGTGAATTCTTCATATGTAATCGGCTACCTGCAATATCTCCTACTTCACGTCGTGTGATGGCCTTTTTTCTCGCTAGCTTTCCTTTTTGTTCCATCTTATTCGTTTGACGTTGTAGGCGCCTATTGAAGATCTTCAAGCTCGTTATAGTTTTTCTAAGGGGATCAACTTGGTCTTTCTTTTTGTAGCCACCGCTTAAATATTCAGTAAATTTTTTGAGACTTCCCATGATATAAGTTTCCCTTGATTGATAGGTTCTAGAAGGAGTTGCCCTTAAAAAATCAATTGGAGTCCGTTCCATGTTTTTCTCTTGATGATAAAGATAATTTTTAAGAAATCAAAACAAAACAGTAGATAATAAGTTGTCAAAAATAGGTGGAAAACGATCGGTTCTCTGAAAAAATTAGTTGATTGGTTGAATGACGGCTTTGATACATCAAAACCCGAGCAAACTACGTCTCCGCGCATCAAAATTAAGGTATTTAATAAACGCTTGGCTAGGCAAATCAGAAAAATGGAAGTTAAGGAAAGGATTGCCAAGAAGAAATCGATTGAGGAGCGTCAAGAAGGAAATCTACAAGGTGCGAAGTTGCATATGAAAAATAGCCTCCAATATCGAAAATGGGGACATGCCACGGAGAAATTTCGCATGCAGATTGAGGGAGTGGAGATGAAATTGGAACAGGCCGAAATGATGTCAAGTTTTACCAGTGTAGCCGAGGATATAGTGGGAACTCTTCAAGGCTTACAGCAACAAGTGAAGATGCCTGCCATTAGTAAAATGTTGGCTGAATTGGATTTTGGATTCGGCGCCTTGGATTCAGTAATGGCTGAAACGTCAGATCAACTCGAATTAACCGATGATGCGTCCTCCACTGCAGTATCCGAGCAAGAAGTAGATGATGCTCTTGCTGAAGTCGATCTAAATTTAAGTGCCGAATCTCTAACTGCCCTGCCCTCGGTACCCGATGCAGAGACGGAAGATATTCAAATCGAAGATCTCGAAGATGAAATCAAAAAACTCAAGAAAAGCCGTCGTATCTAGGAGTATCTCCCTTTTTTCTCATACTTGTTTTCAACAGCAATCCTTAATCTTTTTTCATTTTTCCTTCAAATTTAATATAGAATTCTCTCAATGAATCAATGATTTCAGGGATTTCTTATTTATTTGATTATTTGGAGTGCGGTCATAATAGGAAAAAGTAGTGACAAAATGTTATTCTCTTAATATTATTGTCGGGTTGAACTATCATCTCTTAAGAGTTTATTTAAAATGCGGAGATTTTTGCACTATGTACAAATCAATTCAGTATCAGAATATTCAAATGGGATTTTTTTCTGATAAAACTATAACAAATTAATTGTAAATTTTCCAAAAACTGATTTTATATAATTATCCGAGCTTAAGATCTATAGGATCGGTAAGATCTGTAGAATTAGTAAAATCAGCAATATGTTATCAAATCTAGAATTTACAGCGAGAAAGGTCAAATTATGAATCTATCAGATATGTTTATTCAAATTCGTGGCAACAACGGTGATTTAGGTGCCATTGACTATTCCAATAATCAAAAATGTGAAAAAATCTATGTTCAAATCGAGAGCTTGAGCATGTCATTACAGATGGAATTTAGCCGTTTACAGGGAACAAGCCTCCATCGTCTCAAATCCCAGAAAGTCGGGCATCATCTCAGAGATATAATTGAGGACGGCACCAATGAAATAATCGAATCGGTGTTTTGTAATGAAAAATTGTACTATCCATATATGGAGTATCTATATGAAGAATTGCAACACTATTTTTCAGAAACAATTGATCAAACCTTTCAACAGATTAAAGACCTGCATCTAACCTATAATTTCAATCAAATAGTATGGCAAATAAAGGATTTCGAATATCAGACTGTAATTCGTCTTCTCGAATGTTTAGTAATCGCTTATGTTTTCCGACGATTTCAGCGCCGGAAGAACATGCCTGCAGGATGCTATAACTGATTCAAGCAGCCATTCACAATTTTTTTCGCAAATTTTGGATAATTAATTGGCAATGATCATTGTTTTATAGATCTGTCATTTCTCTCTTCATTAGTGCCTTTGAGATAATAACTGGACATTTCAAAATACCAGCTAAGCGTGATCTGG
>JABCSI010000088.1 GCA_018238965.1 Promethearchaeota archaeon | reverse complement strand
GTATTTGAATCCATATTACAATAGAATTAAAGAAAAGACAAGTTATATCTCCTTTCATTTAGACGAGATTTTGTCGGAAAACCCCCTATATATATGTAATACTTATGCTGATATTAATCGGATTTAATATGGACAAGTTTTTTCAAGAATTCTCCATCTGTTCCATACCCTTTTTGAATTTTATCCAATTCGCATATTTTCATATTTTTTACTTGTTTCACGCTTTAGAATTCGTGAAATCTAAGGAAACCGCCCATGAAATGGCTAAGAAATTTGGAGAATTCCTATATTCTCGCCCGAATCCCCATGCCGAAGCATTTGAAACCTTAGTGGATTACCGAAATTTTATTGAACCCCTCTGTACAAAAACACATAACTTCATCTCAGGAATATCTTCGGAGGGCAACTACATCTTCAAAGTAACTGAATGTGTATGGGGAGAAGCGCTCAAGGAATCAGAAGATCCGAATTTAATGTTTTATCTCATTTGTTACGGAGACTACTTTTCCCCTAAAAAAGCAAACGAGAATTTTGAGCTCACAAGAAATGACACAATCCTCCAAGGATTCAAAATGTGCGACTTTTTTTATCATGATCGCCGCATTTCAGCAGATTTACGCCACCCCAATGAAGAATTTTGGGATTCTCTTATGTTCTCTGATGAATAAGACAATAAATCAAACAAAAGAGCCAACACAAATCAAGGAAAACGTGGGAACAGAATCAAAGAACGCCAAGAATGATTCGAAATCCCGTGAATATCATGACAACTGCAATGATGATTAAAGTTAACCATCGTGGGATTTTTGAGGCAGTTATTGCTCCAATCCGTGCACCAAATATCATCCCAATCCCTAAACTAATCCCGATGGCCCAATCAATTAGTCCCTGCAAGCCGTATATAATAGTGTTGAAAATAGATACGAAGAAAATAATTGCTGTTGACCCCGCGGTTGCATAATGGATTGGAAGATTGAAAACTTCATGGAGAGTTGGAGTATTAATTGCACCACCTCCGATCCCGAAGAAAGTTGCGACAAATCCGGCCAAGAAGAATAGTGGGATGGCTTTAATAAGTAATTTGGGATTTTGTATAAGATTTATTGAAGTATTTTGAGTGGAAATCGGTCCATTATCTTCTTTAAATTCCTTCGTATTAACTTCTTCAATTGCCTTATTATTGCCTTCTTCAATTTCTCTCTTGGGATCAATTTCATTTTCTTTCTTCTTACGGCTCCCATTGGGATAGATTTTCACACCCTTTCGACCCAATCGCAATCCCATGCTGATTTCAAATATCCCGAAAATTATGTAGAAGACTAAATCATCAACAGTTACCACGAGTTGGACAAATATGCATGTTATACTCCCCAAAATGGCAAAAATAGACATGATAAATGAAGACAAAAGGTGAATTTTTCTATTTTTAATGTGGACGTATAATGCTATGCCCGATGAAAGAAATATCGTAAACAAGGAAGTCCCTTTTGCCAGCATAGGATCAAAATGCAGAACAAGGAGAAAAAGGGGCATGTTTATCATACCTCCGCCAATACCAGCAATCGTAGCAATTATTCCAATAAGGACCCCAAGAGCTAATAATCCCAGAAGTAAAAAAATATTATAATCGAAGAGAAGAAGTTCAAGAATCATGTTTTTACAGTTACAAACCTAGGTTCCTTCTATTCAAAATTTCTGATTCAATTAAGTGAGAAAAATTAAGGAAAAAATGATGAAATTTCGTTAAATTACAAGAACACCCGTTAATATGTGTGAGCTTTCATGAAATCTAAGTAAAATCTAAATAATTTCAAGCAATATCTATAGGAATTTTTTCCATTTCATTCGATTTTTCGACGATTTTCCCATCTGAGGATTTTGGTTTTCGGAAGATATAAAAAGCCAAATATCCCAAGTGAATGCCGGCAAAGAGCAAAACGGGAACATAGGCAATGGTAATCCCCAATGAAAAAGCCAATATAATATCAAAAGCATGCAGAATCACGGGAACTACCCAGATCACTTTATTTTCCTTGTAGCTAAAAGTCTCACTGCGTTTTAGTTTTCGAAATTTAAATATTGTCGCAAGGGATATTCCTGCAATTAGGGAGAGCATGACAATTTCAACAGTTCGATTGAGATACAAGGGGAAAAAAGGATACAAGAATAAAAGAAACTGGGTAAGAGGGGAGATAATTAGCAGAACACCTACTAATGGCGATATAATAACATAAGCCCATCCTCTACTGCTTTTATTCCCTGATTTTTCAAACAATTTTCTCCCCACCAGAATCAACGTGGTATAATAGAACATCAACAGGAACCATCCGGTGAAATTAAAGAATGGAATTCCGAAGAGCATGCCGTCGTAATGAAGTGTCCAATTCCATCTTCCTTCCATTACTCCATTCACAATATATAGATCAAATACCGCTGCGGGATCAATCGTTAGATCTTGTAAAACACCTAAAAACCCGACCACGATTGGTGTGGCCCATTTGGGGAATTTCAGTGCTTCTGCGAATTTCAAGGCTGAATAGAAAATTGCCGCCTCAAACATGAGAATTGAGAGTGGAACAACACCGAACATCACCAATCGATCAAAAGAATAATTATAGGTATTTCCCAAAACACCGATATTTTCAAAAATTCCCGCATACACAATGAAGCCGAATAATTCAAATACTCGAAATATACGTGTCTTCTCATCTTTTACCTTCAGTACATCTACCACACAGTAAAAAAAGATGATAAATGCGAGAATTTCTGCTATTGCCCAGGTAATAGGCGTAGAAAGGTAGGCCAAAATTTCAGGCCGATAATCAATATTAATCATTAATAACACAGCATATAGGGAAACTTAAAAATTTATGTAGACTACATATTGAATTACCTAAAGGGAAGAAAATGATGTTTCTAAAATAAAAAATAGCTTGTTGAAAAACGGCTTACTCCATACCTCTATCTCCTTATTGGGATGCCATGGGACATAACTCATTTTTCTTCAAAATCATCAGAGCCAAATCGCCTAAAATTTTTCATTTTGTTGCCCCTTACGAACCAGTTCAAGTGCCTTTGCAGTGAAAGTTCTATCGAGCTAAAATTGATTAAAAAGAGGCTTGAGACTATAATTATCGCAACAAGCAATATGGGCTTCATCTTTAGGAGGTGCAAAGAAATGCCGTAATTCAGTAAGAGAATATCGCCTGTGCCTTCCCGGAGTTCGAACAGGTTTAAGTATATTTAATCGATCCCACCGCCTTAATGTCGCTTTTGATACTCCGAGATACGAGGCTGCTTCACTAATTCGCAACATAATATCCAATTTTGCTCAATCCATCTATATATATTTAATACTTATGCTGATATTAATCGGATTTAATATGGACAAGTTTTTTCAAGAAATCTCCATCAGTTCCATACCCTAATTTTAATATTGAGGGATATGGGATTCAAGGGGTTGGATCCGCATAAATTGGGATTGGGAAGTCTTGATCGGGGAGTATTTCAACTGGAAGATAAGTAAGGATGTTTTCTTCTTCACGTATTAGCATGTCAATCCGATCTTCCTTCCCATATCAATCCGATGCACATTCACTGAAGATCACGATTGCGGGTTTTTTATAACCTACAATGAAGTCTAAAAGAAGCCTCCTGTCCAAGGAATTAATACTAATTCTCATATCCTTCTTCCCGATAACAATTATTTATAGCATTTTGTTTCTTTTGATAAGGAAAAATCATATTTTCCAAGAATTGGGATAAAACTCAGACGATTTTGCGAACAATCAATTCATAATTCGATCCATTGATGCGAGTTCCCAACCAAATTTTCGAGGGGGTTTGGACCTGGGGGGCAACTTCATAGAACACCTCAAAGGGAAATTTGTGATGCTGTATTTTTTGGATATTGTCTGTTAGTAGTAAATCCGCATTTTCCATGATTCGGGCTTGAAAAACAGTCGCATCACTTTGACATTTGGAACATCCCGTATAAAAAGAAGTAGAAATAAGCAATATCGGTTGTTTATATTGTGGAAGATGTTGTGCCAACAATTCACGCATTTGATCCATGGCAATCACTTCCATGAAGGAGAAAAAGGGGTCCATCTTGATAAAATATTGGATTGAATTCGAAATATTTTTTATATTATAGATTGAGGAATAATTGTTGAGAAAAATGAAAATTTTATGGAAAATCACGCATCTGATTTTAGGAGTTTTGCTTACTCTGGTTGTTTGGATTCTTAATGATGCCTATAAGGGAGAATTTGTAATTTTACATGAAAGCATATGGATGTTTATTGTTTTTTCCATAGGGATCATTTTAATCCCAATCTTACTTCTAATTTCTTTAAAAATCCGAAAAAGGGAAACAAAACCAGTAGAACATCCAAAAAAACAATGGTTAGACGTGACAGGAACGATTTGGAATATGATCTTAAGCACTTTTCTAATATTTCTTATGATATATTTATTGAAGCTGATCGCTGATTATGTTGGACTTGTTGAATTAATCGTTGTAGCATTACCTTTTGCGGGGTATGCTGTCCTTTTTCTCAGTGATCCAATCATATATATCAAGAATTGGATAAAAAATCGAAAAGTGACTGCAACTCCAGATAAAATTTTAGCCGGATTTGTATTTTTCATCCTAATAATATCCTTAACTGCGAAAATCACATTATACACACCCACGTGGGCAGAAGGTTTAGACCATACACCCTTATTTTCTCCAGGAGATCAACCAGGAAGGGAATATCGAATTCCTTCGATGATAGTTCTTCCAAATGACACCATTTTAACATTCTCTGAATCTCGTGAGGATGCTATGTTAGATTGGGGAGATATTGATATTGTAATGCGTAAAAGCATTGATGGAGGGAAAACGTGGGGAAATATTGAAGTAATACGTGATGAGGGTAGTCATACAGCAGGTAATCCTTGTCCTTTGTTTGATAATATCACAAAAATGACTTGGCTTCCATATTGTGTTGACAATAAACGAGTTTTTGTGATGAATAGTTCTGATTTTGGAGACACATGGTCAACTCCACGAGAAATCACATCATTTTTGAGTTTAGAATTGTCAGGATCGACTTCTCCATTAGTCATGGAATATGGAACAGGTCCAGGTTGTGGTCTTCAACTGAAATCCGGTCGATTGGCCATTCCATCCTATTTTTTTGATGAAAGAGGATCTCATATCATTTACAGTGATGATCATGGATTATCTTGGAATCGAGGAGAAACCCTTAATGTAGGTGGAGAATGTCAAATCATTGAAACAGTTAATGGAGATTTAGGGATAAATTGTCGTACATCAAAGGAAGATTTTCGCTATGTAGCTTGGTCACATGATGGTGGGGAAACATGGGACTCCCCCTACGTAGATGAAGGTCTTCCTGAAATCGGTTGTATGGCATCCATCTATCGTCTTTCAACAAATCTTACTACAGATGAAAATCGAATATTATTTTCTAATCCCACTCAGGGTTCCCGAGGTTCCATCACAATTCGAATAAGTTATGATGAAGCCAAAACATGGTCATATTCAAAATTGATCTATAATGGCCCTGCAGCATACTCTCAAATAGTGGTTCTTTCAGATTTCTCAATATGTATTCTGTTTGAACAAGGAAAATATGATTACCGGGAATCAATACAATTTTGCAAATTTGACCTTGAATGGCTGACCAATGGCACAGATAAAATAGTTTAGAAATAATCATTACTGGAAAAAAAAGTCATGAAAAAAGAGAAAAATCTCTTCCTACCAAGATCTATCGTTTTTTATCAATGGCGGGGCTTAAGTTTTTTCGTAAGCAATATCAATCCTATTACACTGGCTATTCCAAAATATTGCCAAGGAAATGCGCCGATGAATCCCTGTCCTGTTCCTCCATCATCGAGCCCATCAATATCTAGATTATGGAAGATTATATATTGACTTCCTTCCGGAGAATCAGCAAGTCCAAATGGTCCCAAATCAAATCCCAATAAACTAAAAGAGGTGAATGTTGAGATGGAAAAATCTGTAGTCCCATTAACCACAATGGGATATGAATTTATCAGTTCTCCATTCGATTGAAAGGTTCCAAGAAAAATATTCTGGTAATATGGCTGTTCATTTCGATCTTCGTTGAGATCCACAACAGTGAATTCCAAAAGGTTCTGACTACTATCATACATAACATTTTCAAGGTAGTAGTCGGGCAGATAATGATTATTGTACCACATGTTAAAGAACCAATCTAAATCGGTTCCGGTTACATGCTCGAAGGCTGCTTGAAAATCACTGAGCCAAGCAAATTGGAAAACATTTTCTTGAAAATAATACTGTAATCCTGCCATGAAATCGGCATCTCCCAAATATTGGCGGAGTTTTTCTATGACCACAGGGGTCTTTCGGTAAGCTAAATTCCAGTAATCCGCTCCGGATTCTATACATTCATAAATAGATTGATTAATCCGCCCTGAGTTCTCATTGTCTTGGTTATAACTCCGAACACTATAAATTTCATAGGAAAAGGTAAGATAATTATTGTTTGGATATAATTCATCCATACAGTAATCTTCGAGCCAACATACTATACCCTCATCTAAGAATCCTGCATCTACTTGGTCATTTCCAACTAAATGATAAAACCACTGGTGGGCAGATTCGTGCACGATAATTAGATCTGTGAATTCTAGGTTTTCTCTGTAATTTTCTGCGATATACACTTGACAAGCATGTTCCATACCACCATATTGGGTGAATTCCTCAACTACATTGAAGGAAGGATAGGGATAGATCCCAATGCTTTCCGAAAACAGCGTAACCGCATGTGATGTTGTATCTAAGGCTCTCCCCGACCAAAACTCGATATCCCGCTTTAAAAAGAAGGTCGAAACGTTGATTCCCAACACCAGCTCCGATTCTTGGATAAAGTAGCGGGAGGAGGAAAATGTTAGCTCCCGAACAGGCAAATTGGGATCAAAATGATAGATTGTATCACTTCCGCTAATTTCTGTGCCAACTAAAGCCCCTGTGGCTGCTACGACATGTCCGGTCGGGACTTGAACCTCAAATGTATACCATGCCATGTCTGAATAAAATGGATCCCCAACATCCAAATAGGGATCGGTGTTCCATCCATCAAATTCATCCCAAACACATGGCATAGGGTACGCTGCAGCAAACTTAATTATACGGGTATCATTGACATCCGAACCAGAATCACTGGCGCGATCAATTCCGCCATCGGGCAAGGTGGTTATGAAATGGATCTCGAATTGAATTCGTTCGAGCGTGGAAAGTACTGCTGGTAATTCGACCCACATCAGATGATTTTCCACTTCCACAGTATAATTCAATGTTATACCACCTTCCACGGGCGATGATATGCCCAAGATCGAGATGTTCCCCGGTCGAGATTCGTAAGCCATCCCTAATGGAAAAAGGTGGAAAGGAATCTCTTCAATATTTATCGGATCTTCATTATAATAGTCCACTGTCAATATTCCCTCTACTTGGGAAGTATCTTCCAACAATTGAACCCACAAACTGTAGTTCGAAAGTTCATCAAAGGTATAGGTGTCAGTGAGATATAATCCTCCCTCGGATTTGGGATTTAGAATTACATCACTAGTAAAATGTGTAGGATCGGTAGTATCGGAAGGATGTTTAATCAAAAAAGATCCTCCCATAATCCCTATAAGAAATATTAGGAATAGGCCTTGGAATTTTAACGCATTTTTCATGATGATAAAATCATAATCACAATACCTATAAAAATGTAGAGCAGCCGTTAAAAGTTCAATTTCATTTCTAAGTGAATTTTGTTCAGATGAATCGACAATTTTGAATTTTTAAAGATTTTCTACCACCAACTTTATACGTGGGTTTTTTCACTAATAGTATCAACAAGTGGTATTTAGGGAACTTTATTATGGAAGAACTCATCACCAACTGGGTAATTTTAATCGACGGTACCGAAATCATGAGCGCTAAGGATTTCCGTCCCTCTCGATTTCAAGTTGCCCTAAAAGGTGTGCAAAAATTCATTCAAATGAAATTTAAATTCTTTCCCGAGGAATTTCTAAGTATTTATTTATTCAGTGATAAAGTACAAATTCTTTCTCAGCTTTCCCGAGATAATGAAATATTGAAGCAAGTCATGACTCCCCGCTTTGTACGCACCCATAAACCCGTTGGCAATGGAGAAGAGCTCTTTTATGCCTTACAACATGCAGTAGACATGATTCGTACCCAAATTCAATTAATTGGGGGGCAAAAATCTCGAATTCTTTTAATTACCGGCCAAGAAAAATTCCCCGAATCGGAGGAAATGGCAAATTTATTGAAGATGGTTAAAGGATTAGATTTATTTTTGGATATCTTTCTATTTTCATCAAAAAAAGCCAATTTAATAGAAAATTATAAGCCGATCACTGATCAAATCTACGGAAATTTTCATGAATTTACTTCCCGCTCTGATTTTTACGATGAAATTATTAAATATGCCAAGGAAAAGGATAAACTTACGGAGCAACCCAAAATTTCGTTAAAATCTTCCGAAGATCGGAGTCAACACCTGGTAGAAATTGCCAGAAATTTACGTTTGCCCACAAAAGAAGAACTTGCACAAGCAAAAGACCCCTTGAGCATGGTTCGATGTCAAATTTGTTTTTCGAAGAAATCTCCAATAAATAATATATCCTTGGCTGTATCTGGTCGTCATTGCCCCCACTGTGATATTCCTATGCACCTTCAATGTGCGGGGATGTGGACCGATAAAACTGATGAAGGAGCGAACCTTTTTAGGTGTCCCTATTGTTTTACTCTTATCAAGGTGCCAATGTATATCTTGAAGGGTGTTCGGAGTCACAATATTTTGCAAAAATCAAAGGATCCGGATAGTTTTGTGGTTAAGCTCGTTCGTGAGAAGAAGATTGGGGATAAATTGGAATCCCACGAATGTGCTTTTTGTTTTAGACCATTCTCTTTGGAGAAAGATTCTAAGATTTATCGGTGTTCCCATTGTAATGCCTTATACCATGTTAATTGTCTGGAAAAAATGTATAAAAAGAATAAAATATGCCAGAATTGTGGGCGGAAAATTCTCTAGGGCGCTGGAATGATTTATTAGAGATCTGTAACCTTTTGAAGAATGGCGGGACGGTTAATGGAATTTTGGTGGAGGCTTACCAAGAAGAAGACCCGTCCGCTAATCACCACATATAAAGTGAAAAATTTAGGTTCTCGACTGATTTTTTCCATTGAAAAAGCCAAACGGGAGTTGGGTTGGACACCGAAGATCTCCTATAAAGAAGGAATGCAACGCACCTTTGAATGGCTGAAAACACTGGATTTAAATGAATTAAAACAGAAATAAAACCCAAATCCAAAAAATTTGTTAAGGAAATAACGCTATCCTAATTGGTGATAGCAATGAATAGAAGAAAATGGATCATTACGAGTGCTTGGCCTTACGTAAATTCGACTCCACACTTGGGAAATCTTATCGGAAGCGTACTTTCGGCAGATGTATTTGCCCGTTATGTTCGATTGTGCGGGGATGAAGTCGTATTAGTCTCTGGATCGGACGAACATGGAACCCCAGTAGCAGTATCGGCAATCGAAGAAAATATGACCCCTGAGGAATTAACGAAGCGCAATCATGCCAAAATTAGCGATCTTTTCAAAAAATGGTATATTTCCTATGATAATTATACCCATACCCATAACCCCGTTCACATAAAATTCACACAAGATCTTTACCGCCAAATTGATAAAAATGGGTATATATCTACAAAAACCCAAGAGGCCTACTATTGTGAACATGATAAATTGTACTTACCTGATAGATTTGTCAACGGAACGTGTCCACATTGCAATTCGGAGTATGCCCGTGGAGATCAATGTGATGCATGTGGAAAATTACTGGAACCCGAAGAATTGATCGATCCAAAGTGCAAACATTGTGGGAAACCTCCTGTTCTCCGTGATGCAAAACACTGGTACTTGGATTTTGGGAAATTGGAGGAAGAAATTAGAGATTTTGTTGAAAACAATGAACATATTCCCGCCAATGCCCGTACAATGTCATTAAATTTTCTCAAAGAAGGTCTTCCCAGTAGGGCGGTTACTCGAGATTTGGAATGGGGTATCCCTGCACCCTTTGAGGGATCCGAGGGAAAAAGCATATACGTTTGGTTTGAGGCGGTTTTGGGTTATGTCTCCGCAGTAAAGCAGTGGGCTGAAGAAATCAAAGGTGACCCCTCTCTATATGGATATTTTTGGAATGATCCCGATGTGAAATCGGTTTATTTCATTGGAAAGGACAACATTATTTTCCATTTAATCATATTTCCCGGCTTGTTGGCGGCATACAACAAGAATCTTCCAAAAGAGGAGCAATTTACCATGCCCTATAACGTATCCTCCACCGAATTTCTGAATTACGAGAATGATAAATTTTCAAAATCCCGCAAAATTGGCATCTGGATCGATGAAGCCCTAGAAATTGCCCCTGTTGAATATTGGCGCTATTCTCTCCTAAGAAACCGTCCCGAAAAGCAAGATTCCGATTTTCTCTGGAGCCGGTTCGGGAAAGATATCCTGGAATTAAACGATATAATTGGAAACTTCATCCACCGCACTTTGTCATTTATTTCCAAACGCTATGATGGAATTGTACCCGAAGCACCCAGTCCCGATGACTTGGATGATGAGGACAAGGCACTCCTTGACACAATTGCAGGTGCGGCTAAAAAAGTTGGAAATCATCTTGAAACTTTTCATTTGAAGGAAGCCCTTAATGAGATTGTGAGCATCGCCCGAGTAGGCAATGTATATATTAACAATAAGGCCCCCTGGAAACAGATTAAGACCGATAAGGTCAAGGCCGGATATACGTTCAATCTTTCCATTCAATTGGTGCGAACTTTGGGCATTTTATTGATTCCCTATATTCCGAATGTATCGGAGCGAATATTCGAACTTGTGGGAGAACCGGAAACCATTGACACCATTCTATGGGATAGCGCCTCGGAACTCAAAGTTGATGCAGGAAGAAAAATCCCAAATGCCGTTCCCCTCTTCCGAAAGTTGGATATCAAGGAACTTCAAGCAAAATTGGACGCCCTGCATGGTGTTGTTCCATCATCGGATAAAGCAACTGGCGGCGATAAAAAAGGAAAACCCGAAATTGCCTATCCCGATTTTCAAAAGCTTGATTTACGCACGGGAACAGTCATTGATGCGGAAAAAGTGCCCGAGACCAGTAATCTTCTAAAGCTCCAGGTGGATATTGGTGAATCCGAGCCCAGAACAATTGTGGCGGGGATTGGAAAAACCTATACTCCGGATGAGTTGATGGGAACCCAAATTGTTGTGTTGACAAATCTGGAGCCTAAAAAGATTCGTGGGGTCGAATCCCATGGAATGCTATTGGCTGTCGATTTAAAGAAGAAAGGTTCTGCGGTTCTCCGACCGGGATCACCTATTCCCAACGGTTCAAAAATCAGATAAATCTTCGTAGCATTGCACTGGAAATTCTGTTTCTTTTTTTTACCTTATTTAATTATTTACTTAAAATAATCAGAACGGCTTCATTCTCGGAAATCACTGAGAATACCGATAATTAACCCGTCAGATTTTGATCAACTATAAGAATAAAAAAAATATAATCACTTTCTTCTTTTTTTAAGAGATATAATAACCGAAATCCCACCTATGGCAACCAAGAGTAAAATCGGATTATAACCCTGGATTGAAGACCCTCCAAAAATTTCAAAATTTTCGCTTATTCCGTATGTACTATTATCGGTTGCATCAATGATCTTTATTTGATGATTTTTAGACTTTGTGAGACTTGTGAAAACCGTCCAATTATATTCCCCACTGTTTGAAACATTAGAACTTACTCTCCTTTGAAATATTCCATTCTTAAACACCTCGATATGAACCTTGGAAATGTATCCGATAGATTCCCAAGAGATGATATAAGAAGATTTGATTTCCCAAGAGGATGAACTAGTAGGGGTAGTAATTGTTATTGAATTTTCTATTTCTGTAAGATGTAATATCTCTAAACCATCAATACCATCTGCTACGTACACATACGACCCCGAAACATAAACGTCATATGTAAATCCCCCATCATTGAATAATCCCACTAGGGCAGGGTTGGTTGGATCGGAAATGTCAACAATTTCTAAGCCATCATCCCAGTTTGCCACATAAGCATATGATCCCGACAGATAAATATCACGTGCTTCTCTTCCATCGTAGAAGTCTCCTACTTTCGTGGGGTTGGTCGGATCGGAAATGTCGATAATCTCTAAACCATCAATTTCATCCGCCACATATGCATAGGACCCAGAAACAAAAATACTTTGTGTCGACCCCCAATTATCATTGAAGTCTCCTACTTTCGTGGGGTTGGTCGGATCGGCAATGTTAATAATCTCTAAACCATATGATCCTTCCGACAAATAAGCATACGACCCCGAAACATAAACATCGTCGACCCCTATACTAGTATTATATTGCCCTACTTCCATTGGTGTGGTTGGGTCAGATATATCTATAATCTCCAACCCTTCATAAGAACCCGTAAGGTAAGAATAAGAGCCCGCAAGGTAAGCATATGAGCCCACCACATAAACCCCATAGGTACTTCCTCCATCATAGAATTGTCCCACTTTTGTAGGGGCTGTCGGGTCGGAAATGTCAATAATCTCTAAACCATTTGATCCTTCCGACAAATAAGCATACGACCCCGAAACATAAATATTAGTTATAGTATGCCAATCTTCATCGAATTGTCCCACTTTTCTGGGGGCTGTCGGATCGGAAATGTCGATAATCACCAAACCCTTTTCACCATTCGCCACGTAAGCATACGACCCCGAAATAAAAACATCGCA
>JABCSI010000087.1 GCA_018238965.1 Promethearchaeota archaeon | reverse complement strand
CAATTTTTACCTTTCTCACCGGAATGGCAAGTATCCACCAAGAATCTTATATTACAAGGATTGAAGGAGCATTTCGGGACTTTGGATTATGATTTGAACCCCGATTTGGATAACATCTATGATTTTTATGACCATCCCCGTCAAAAATTCCTCATAGGGATTAGCAATGATCAAGTTGTAGGAACTGGGGCATTAATATCTGAATCAAGAGCAAATCCAGAGATCTCAGGGACATTGGAAGATGTGGGGGTTGTAGGGCGTATTTGCCGTATGAGTGTTGCTAAGTCACTCCGGCATCAAAATATCGCATCCTCAATCCTATTTATGTTAGAGAAAGAGGCAAATCGCTTTGGTTATAAGAAAATTGTGCTTGAAACCACCAAGGAATGGATTGGTGCGCAAAAGTTCTATAGATCTTGTGGATATATAGAGGAAGGAGAAAGAGATGGTGATGTACATTTTTTCAAAGTCGTCTGATATTTGGAACTAGGGATATTGGAATCCATCCCAAGTCCAATCTAATCACAATAAATTTTTAGCTTTCCATCCTTAGATTATTGTAACATCGTAGGGTTACGATCGATAAATGTGGGGTTCATGGGTGAATTATTCTTAAAAATTTCATTGATCTGCATCTGGGTTCTACTGGGAGGTTTTTATTTTGGTGGGTTATATTCCCAAAGACAAAATCTAAGTTGGTATCTCCCTGTCAAGAACAGAATAATAATATTGGGTTCCATTGGAGTGGTTTTTGGTTGGTTGGCAATTGAAATCGTTTTTTATGCAATTATGAATCATTATCTTACCTCAATTTGGATTATTTTGTCTCTTTTAGTGATATTGGTTCTCGCTCCAATGTGGTTGGCTCTCCAAATCAAGCAGATATATACCGATTCCGACCCTTCAAAGGTTCTACCTACATATATTAAAAACTGGAACCATTTTGGGCCCTATCTGATTTCCCAATCCCATTCTCATCCTCAGTCCCAAAATCAAAACCTCCTTTTTCCGAAAATGATTATAATTTGGGCGGTCAATTCATCCCAAATCCAAGATCCTCTGAGATTGATTGAAGTCGGATCTTTACCCAAAACTATGGCTACTAACAAGATCACTACCAATCTTATCCACCTTATCCATTCTGATAAAAAATTTCATCTTTACCGATTCGATGTTAATCTGGAGGAATTTCCCCAAGGATTTTATTATCGGGTATGTCCTGATTTCCAGCAGTTTTTCGTTTCGGCTGTTCGATATCCTCAAATATCTACAAAATCCGGCGAAAAATTGAAGGATAAATCAGGGAAGGATCTTGAAATCGTAGCCTTAAGCGATCCCCATGCCGATGGCAACTCGATTCTGTCAGAAATAGAACAAATTAAGAGAATTTGCCCGGATGCTGATTTGATAATAAGCAGCGGTGATAATGTTTCGAGGGGGAGTTCTTGGGCAAATTGGGGTAGGTTTTTTGCACAGATGGGGGACTTTATGGCAACTCGTCCATTTTATACCTGCCCTGGCAATCATGATGGCGATTCCAAAAAGAAGGCTCGACTTTGGTCAACATTTTTTCCCTATTCATTTCAATCCAATGACCCGTCCGTTGCTGAGACGAATTTTTTCCATTCGATGCGCCATGGGACGGTTCATATGATGTTTTTGGATCTATACAATAGGGGAAAACAACCTCGGCTTCCGGATTCTTCCCAAATTCAGTCCCTTATCTTTGATTTAGAGGCACATGCAGACGCGAAGGTTCGTATTTTAGTTCTTCATAATTCAATATATTGTACTGGCGAATTTGGGTGTGATCCGGATTTGGAACGTCTTCTCCTTCCGATAATTGATAAGTATCAAATTCCGCTGGTGATTTCGGGTCATGCCCACATGCTGGAGATTTTCCGGCGAAAAATTCCGCAATCTGACCAAGAGACTGTATTCCTAGTTAATGGGGGAGGCGGAGGAAAATTGGATGAAATTCTTTTACATCCAAAATGGCTTCCCACGGTTCCTTATCATTGGGAAGGTCGCATTCATCGAGCGAAAATATCACCCTATTTGGGGGGAGATTCTTCGCATCCATTTCGAAATGATGAAGCAGTTCTAAAACACCAAGAATTCGGAATTATAAGCCATTCATGGACCCGAATCATCATAGATTTAACCGATATTTGTCTTTCAATGTATGATTGGCAAGGAACACTATTATATGATTATAAAATTCCCTATCAAAAAAGAAGTAAAAAATATATAAGAAAAAACCGAGAAGCGAATTAGTTCAACTTGGCTCCACAGGAATGACAATAAAATTTATCTCCATTTAGCGGCTCGTTGCACACAGGACAATTTGTATGAGCCTGTAAAGAAGGCCTTCCAATAATTCGAGGGTCGGCCCCATTTAAATTAAAGGAGAAATCCCAATGATATCCGAAAGAATTCATGACTCCCAATAATTCGGGAGGCAATGTCAGATTCCCACTGTCGGAAATGATGACCGAGCGACTTTGTTCCAGTGCATAGATATCACTTCCAGCCCCATGTTGTCCGATAATCATTCCATCACTCAGTTCCACACTGCGATCGGCAAATGAGGCCACATGTTGGCTGTGGGTAACAATCAAGAGTGCAATATCCATCTCTTCATGTAATTCTCGGAATAATTGCATTACCTGCTCGGTGTTTCCGGCATCTAGGTTTCCCGTCGGTTCATCGGCAAGAATTAATGCGGGCCCATTGGAAATTGCTCTGGCAATGGCGACGCGTTGTAATTCGCCACCACTTAAGCGGTGTGGAAGATCATGCATTCGACTTTCCATTCCCAATCGAATAAGTATTGATTTTGCCCGTTCTCGCGCCTCATCGAATCCCATACCAGAATATCGAAGAGTTCTAACGACATTGTCATAACCAGACAATTCCGGGAGGAGATTTCCCTCTTGAAAGATAAATCCAATTGTGGATCTGCGGATGGGAACTAACAATTTTTCAGACATACGGGAGATATCTTGACCATAAAATCGAATGGTCCCAGCACTTGGCCGTTGCAATCCACCGAGAATTCGCAGAAGTGTGGATTTACCTGCTCCAGAAGTGCCCACAATTGCTACGAATTCCCCCTTCTTCATTTCAATATTTAATCCACGCAGAGCGACGACATTATTTGCCCCTTCTAAGCCTTCATAAATTGAATATATAGATTTACCCTTTAGTAATGATTCATTTGTTTCTGTTGCCATTTAGATCACCTTAGTTGCTATGCTTAGATCTTGATTTGCGGCTGATTTGACAGAGAGTACGGTTGCCAACATCATCCCTATGAAGGTCACGGCACTAATTATCAATAATTCAACCCCTGGTACTACAACAACGCGATTTAGTGCCGTGATACCTCCAACTATCGAATTGATGAAGACAAATACCCCATTAAAGAGATAGCTTATACCTATTCCAATGAAAACCCCCCAAGCCGAGGCCGTTAGCATCATTAAGGAATTTTCTCCCAGTGCCATCTTGTAGACATGGCGTTTTTTAGCTCCTATGGACCGGAGAATGGCAAATTCATGCTTCCGCCTTTCCATCAAAATAGCCGAAAAGGAAAAGGCGCTCACCAATGCTGCCACTAGGCTGATGATGAAATTTAGGGATAGTAATCCTGAGATCCCATATCCTTCTTCAGTGGTATTTATTTCAGAGAATTCTTCATAATAGGACCGATGCACATAAATATTATCAACCTCGGTATCCAAGTGTAATTGAATTTGATCGATTTCTTCCGGCGATATTGCCGTTCCCTCGGTAGTGCGAACCAAGTAACGAGTCCCATTAAGTATATTATTTTGGTATGCATCGGTACTTAAGTTTTGGCCGATTGCCTGAAATTCCAAGAATAATTTTTGCGATATTAGGGCAGAATCGGAGATTCCGCCAGGCAATTGGTTCACGACTCCTAATATTTTGATATCCTTAACCAAGACTGTTTCACCCGTGCCTGATCCTTCGATTGGGACACGGAAATCTATAACTTCACCCACGTCTACATCTAGAGCAAATAAAATTCTTGCAGGAACGAAAATACCGTCAGAACTATCATTTAAAGCTTGTAAAGCTCCTTGAGGAGTAAATGTATTGAATGTATCTTTTTGCCACATGGCTATGGGTGTGCCATTAATCAAATTATTGAGTTCTTTTTCATTTTCAATGGCACTCAATTGCACATAGGAACTTAACGACCGTAGATACATTTGATTTATTGCCATCGAATCTTCGAATCCTGATACATTGCTAATGGTTTCATGAAAATCGCCTTCATCGGCAAAATCGATCTGCCAGTCCGCTCCAATTTCCCATTCAATGGAGCGCTGTGCCAGAGTTTCTTCCGTATTTCCCTGAATTGTAGATAGTACGGCGATGGATAATGTCATAATAATAATGACCGCTAACCGTTCTATATCTCCCCGTCGCTTCAGTCCGGATTTTATTACATTTTTAACATCCCGCAGCATCGGTAATCGTAAAAAGAACCTTTCCAACTTGAGCGGTACAATTTTCACAATCCGAGAGCCCACAGTGCTTCCTCCGATCCAAAAAATGAATGGAGTAAAGGCAAAGATCATTACTCGAAGAAACTCGGAGATTGGTACGTCAATTTTCAATCCATCCAGAATAACCAAAACTAATCCGGATAAACTCAACAAGAAGAATATAATATCCAATTTATGGCGTTTGAAGAATCCTTCCTTTTTTATCTCTCGACGGGCCACACCCTCGGTGACTTCCTGATTAATGAATTTTTTACCTTTCCTGTAGGTAACAATAACCAGAATCAGGCTAACTAAGCCAAAGGGGAGAAAGAAAGCCCACGAATCAAACCTTAAGTAATCAATAAACCGAGTATTAATCGAAAAATCTATCTGCATAAACCCAGAAATCGTGCTGATGGCCCACGCTGCTACAATACCCAAGAGGTACCCGATCCCGGACCCCACGATTTGCAGTAATGTAATTTCATTCCTCAGTTCAGTAAAGATTTGTGTGCCGTTGGCTCCTTGCACTTTTTTAATCGCAATTAACCTTCGTTGTTCCTCCAATGACATCTCTAAACCGAAATTTAACAGATATAAGGAGAGTAGAATTACCGGAATGGCCAGAAGTACATAGAGGATGGTGATAAAGATGCTAAAGAATTGGAAAGCCATAATTGTGTTTCCAATCACGTTATCTCCTAGGACTTCGATTTCATTAAAATCACGTGAAATCTGATTGATAAATTGATTCAATTCTTCATTGAAGGTGGCGGGGTCGCCAACATTGAATTGGGTGACATCAATCTTGACGGCTACGTAGAAGTTACCCGTGGTAATAAACCCATTGTAGATATCTTCCATGGTTTCTTCCTGTAATTGGTCCAGATTTAAATAAATTCTTTGCCCTTGGATAGGATTCCCTCCGATCATGTCGGCGATATTGTCGAACATGATAGCCTGATACGTTCCTCGGATAGTCAAATTTGACAGATTTCCCGACCATAGTTCCACCGAGTTTTCCATATATATTGTCTGGGTAAAATTGATAAGATCTATTGAATCTCCAATGCTTAACCCGAACGAATTCATCAATTGCTCGGAGATAATCACGGATTTTCCTGTAAGATTTGCTTCACCTTTAAAATCCAGCGATAATAATGTCTCCCCAATCGGGCCTGACAAGAAATCATCATCTACAAAAACGCACTCAGCATAAGCATTTTTGTCATCATCCTCATCACTATCATTGGAAAATGTGGGAATGACAATCGTTGAAATATCGCTATCAATGCGACGATTTCCAAAAGAAGACGATGCCATAACAGAAGCATCTAATACCCGTGGATCTGCCGAAATATTATTAGAAAGTGCACTCATCGCTGAATAAGTCTCATCTTCTCCATAGATGCTGAAGCGCACTTCGTAGGGATAATTTTCTACCATCGTCTCATAATTATTTTGTTTGAGCTCCCCATTATACAGAATAATTCCCGATAATAGTGAGATCGAGAGCACAATTCCTGATAGCATAGCCAAAGATCTCCTTTTATTACGAAAAATTGCATAAAATGTATTGGGAATCGTCTCAAAGGGAATACGTTTATGAAATTCAATTTTTTTCTTGGATTTCTTGATATTATTGTTATAATTTCTTTCTTCGTTATTATTTTCGATATTAGTTTCTTTGTTTTTCATTAGCTTTTTCCCCCTAAATGGATGTAATTTCCTCCAATTCCTTTTCCACTTTCCCATTCCGTAATATAAAGACCTGATCTGACGCGTGGGCTAATTTTACATCGTGTGTCACCATTAAAATGGCTTTCCCCATCTTGGATAACTCCTTAAACAAAGCAATAATCTCCAATCCGGTTCTAGTATCCAGATTCCCAGTAGGTTCATCGGCAAGTAAAATATCCGGATTATTTGCCAAAGCACGGGCAATGCCAACACGCTGGTTTTGCCCACCTGAAAGTCCATCAGGGAAATGGTCCCCACGATCTTCCAGATCTACGAGTTTTAATAATTCTTTGGCCCGAGATTCTGCTTCTTCATCATAAACTCCTGCAAAATTGAGGGGAATAATGATATTCTCCAATGCCGTCAGATTATTAATCAACCCAAAGGATTGAAACACCCAGCCGATGTTTTTGGATCGTATTTCGGTGAGCTTATCATCGTCCAAAGTGTCCAGTTGGGTTTTGTTAATTTCTACGCTTCCTTTGGTACTTTTCAGCAGTCCTCCGACGATATTAAGCAATGTGGATTTCCCACTTCCCGAAGGACCCATGAGGGCAAAGAAATCTCCGGCTTTCATGTGAAAATCAATACCTTTCAAGACATGGACTTCATTTCGTTTGCCCTCATTGAAGATTTTCTCCACATTGTGAATTTCTAATATGTTCCCGGTCTGGTTTAACGCAGTTGCCATATTATACCGACCTTCGCTTTAATAGAATTTTACTATGCATTTTTTTTTCACTTTCGTTTTACAAAATTCGTTCTTCAAATTATCTATGGAACATAAAAATAAAACTTGCTTTAAAAATTTTGAATTAGTTTTATATATTGAATGAATAAGTAATGTAAAAAATAGAATAATTAAATAATTACCAAGATCACTGATTATCGCCTTTTTCGTTTGCCTTTCATGGCGCTTACAGCCCGTTCCGCCAATAAAACTGCATCATCGGCACGTTTTTGCTCCTTCTTTAGCTTATCCTTTAGGCTTTCATTTTCTACTTTGATTCCCGAGGTTTCCAACTCAAAGATTTGGACTTTTTCCATCAAACTTTCCATTTTACCCTTTAATTGGTCAAGAAGTTTCGTTTTTTGTTCCAGTTCTATTATAAGATCGTCCCGTTCACCCATAGTGTCCAGCATTTTTTCATCATACATCTCTTCCGGTTTAGGTAGGGAAGAATTCAATGCTGCTGAAGAATCTAATTCTAATTCATTTAAGACAGAATCGATCTCCTTTGTTAGTTTAGATGCAATTGAGGATGATTTTTG
The DNA here is from genome assembly GCA_018238965.1 of Promethearchaeota archaeon. Classification (GTDB taxonomy): domain Archaea; phylum Asgardarchaeota; class Lokiarchaeia; order Sigyniarchaeales; family Promethearchaeaceae; genus Harpocratesius. Next base: position 5,409 of record JABCSI010000087.1, on the reverse strand, counting down.
GGAGAGTCCAGAAACATCTGCCCCTTGGGAGGCAATATCTTTAAATTTCTTCAATTCTTCCTGAAGTTCAAGATTTTTATGGCGTAGGGCATCGATTCTATTATATAGCTCCGTAGTAGTCAATTGAATTCCCTTCAGTATTTCAGAAGAGGCATCGTCCAAAATTTCCTCGGTGTATTTTTCACGGAATTGTTCGATCAAGTTTGAACGCTCGAGTTCTTCATCTTCTCCAATGAGATCTAGGATATTGATTCCCGCTCCGCCATGAACGGTATACCTTCTTCGAACTTGTACCTGAATTGGACAAAAAGGAGTAATATCACCTGTGATAATAGCTTCTCCCGGCATCAAATTTTGAATTTCATCTTCGTCTCTTGAATTTAGACCTTCTGCTGAACTTGTTGTAATACGGATGTCGTTCACATCGGTTAATTTGTGAATAATCCACGTTCCTGCTTGGGCTCTTATGGTAGTGTCAAGCGCCTGGGGTTTCTGAGTAATTACAACTAAGTTACAGCCGAATTTTCTGCCCTCTTGGGCGATGAGCTTGATTGTCTCAACCAAATCTGTGGATTTCTTCCCTGCAAATAAATGCGCCTCATCCAAAAAGATAAAATGGGGGGGAATCGCGGAAATTGTACTCGCCTTATAGATTCTGGATAAAAATTGTGTGACGTATTTTTCCTGAATTGGTATATCTTCACCCTTTAGATTCATGGTGATGCAGTGGCCCGGCAAAATCAATTCCTTCAATTCAATAGCGGCAAGATACTTCAAATCTAAGTCGGCTTGGGGATTATAAGCCATATTGGCAAATTCGATGATATTTCGGCGATAGGATTTGTCAGGATCATTTTTAGTGAAGTAGGTTTCGGTTTCTGGAATGTTTTTTTCATCCAATATTTTCAGAGAACTGTATTCTCCATGACGATCAATAATTACCAGTGGAATCCGTTTTTTCAGTAATTCTTCGATTAGAACTCCAACTGTATATGATTTCCCAGAACCGGATTTACCTGTGATGAACACACGACCAAGTTTTTCAACATTTGGGGTAGCCTTCAATCCAGGAATACCAAATACTTCCCCGATCTCCAGAGCCTTATCCTCTGATGTTTCCATACCTAAGGCTTTTTGTATTTCAGATGAATTTGCGCGGTATATTTTAGAATCCAAAGGAAATGGTGTTAAAGGGGGTTGACCAACAATTTCACATTCGGCAAACTCTCCCTTTTCATCATTCCATAATTTCGTGGCGGATAAAATAAAAGAATCGTTTCCATGGGTTGCCTTTAGGAAGGCTTTCCGTGGTATTTTATCGAATAAATGAATTTTAAATCCAAATGGGGTGGTTTTCCCTTCAATTTCCGCTATAATAGGGGGATTTTCTTCCGACATTTTACTACTTATCCTTTAGCTGCTTACCTTTTAATAATTATGGGGGGCCGACGCATTGCTGGGGAAGGGAAAAATTGAATGCTGGAAGTCAAAATATGTAAAAGAAAGAGAAAGAAAAAAGTATTTATGATTTCATTTCTTGACCAGACGATAGGTTTTGTACTCGGTTATGCCATCCACCGAGTTTTCGTTGAGAGGAACTTGAACGAAGAGCTCCTCATCCACTTTTTGTCGTTTTATTTTGTTTGAAACTTGGGCTTGTTGATACTTTTGAAATGATTTTGCCGCTTCGAGCTCCCGAATCAAAAAATCTCTCACTGCCACCCTGATGAGTTCAGAGCGTGAAGGATATAATCCTTCGTGACCGGTGAGAGAATCTATAGCTTTGAGATAAGAGACGGGTAAATTTACAGTAATTATACGAATATGTCTTCCCTCCAATAGTTCTGTATTACACACACGCCCCTTTGAATAAATTGCTGCTGTTTTTATGAATGGGTACTCGGTTTTGGTGGTAAGTTTGCAAGTTTTCCCTCTTTCAACTTTACCTAACACCCACTCTCTAGCCAAACACACAATCCATTAAAAAGGGTATTCAGTGCCTTCGAATTTTGTCCGAAAGAACCTAAATATTATTTATTCGTATAGATATTTAATGCTTTCCGTTTTGAGTCGGGTATTAAGTCGGTAATATCTGGTATATATAGCATTATGCAGAATCCTTTTACGTTACTGGAAAAAGCATAAAGTTTTTATATAAAAATTAGGAAAAGGGAAGAAATTTGGATTGTTTATAAGGTTTCTGGTGATTATTTTTTTTCAGTTATATGGCCTGTAAGCTTCAGTGGGAAATCTTTTTGTAAAAAGTGGTTTGATTCACTTCTTTGGTTGAAATTTCATGCTTGGATTCTTTTGTCTTAGATTGAGTTAGTTGTTCAAATGCCTCCGCTGTTTCTAATTCATTAATCAGCCACTCTCTGACCGCTACTCTGATCAATTCAGACCTAGATGGATAAATACCAGGGCGATCTTTCTTTGTAGTGAGCTTATCAATTGCATCTAAGTAGCTCTTTGGAACATTGCATGTTATTATCCGAATGGTTTAAATCCCCCGCTTTTTTACCAAAAAAATGATAGAAATATTTCGTTTGAAGTTTTAAGTCGCCTATTATAGTTTAATCATTTCTGTATTAAAGTTTTTTTTTTTTGTATATTTAAGAGATAACTGCTACAAGTATATAGATTGGTGCTCCATTTCAACCGAGAATTTTCCATGAAGGGCTTGCAACATGGAATCTGAAGAGGGAAAGTTGTTCTTCAAAAAATTGTACAAACGATAATCACATTCGTGCACCAGACGTTCATATTCATCTTGAGATAAGGCATCTTGAGAGCCAGGATTTTTGATATAGGCTTGAGCAAGGTCGACGGGATGGCGTGCATAATATTCTTTCCACGAATTTTCATCGTAATCGGAGATATGCTCGAGAAAGGAAGTGAAGAAGGAGCGAAATTCCGGAAGGATATCTCCACGTATAAAACCGGTAATTCCATGTCCGCGAGGGATATCGGGAAGACAAGGAAAGTCGAGATTATTACCTGAAAGAATGTGGTCATCTAAAAGGACATCGACGAATCGGGGTATTTCCTCCGAGGGGAGCTCGTTGAGCGGGCCATTGTATGGAAAGTAAGGAGGGCGACCATTCATCGTATTATATTCATAATCCATCTGAATGGCAAGATTAATCATTCGGATTTGGGCCAAAATGCACCCTTTGAATGTGAGCGCCGCGGTAGCACTTTCGAGATTGACATCGCAATTTGGAAGTGATGGAGGTATGCCCGCTAACGAAACTAAAGGATTCTGTGACAAACCAAGCCGACGTAGAGATGAGCACTGGAAAAGCGACACGGGTAGAAGGGTGATTTGATTACGGCCCGCAAACAATCGTTCCAAGCTTGTCATGGTGCCGATATTTTCCGGGAGAGATGTCATCCCGCTATCGCGCAAATCCAAGCGTTTGATACCCGATTCAAATCCACCCGATTCAAATCCAGTTGTTTTTTTCATAGTCTAGCACTATTATCCTTCATATCTTTAGAATAAATAAATATAAAAAACACGAATAAAAAAAAATTGCGATTTAGTGATCCTAGTTGCATTTTGAAATATTTAATTGCCATCTTGCATCCTATCATTGATACAACCGACTATAAAACTAATTAATTTTCATCAATTCCCGTGGGAGGAGTTTTTGAGTTATAAGATTTATTTTTCACCTTACTTTCATTATTAAAATAATTAAAATGATGTAGTTTTAAATAAATGGATAAATTTACACATTTTGCTGTTGCAAGTTCAAAAATGGCACTTGAAGATTCAAACATCAATGTAGAAGAAGTCGACATGAATCGATTTGGAGTTGTTCTCGGTTCTGGAGTAGGCGGAATTGAAACCTTTGAAAAGGAAGCAAGAAAACTATTTGAAAAAGGTCCAAGCAGAGTCAGTCCGTTTTTCATACCTATGATGATTACAAATATAGGTGCAGGACAGATTTCTATAGCGACAGGTGCAAAAGGACCAAATACTACAGTAGTGACAGCATGCGCTTCGTCGACTCATGCTATTGGAGACGCTTTTAGAGTTATTCAAAGAGGCGATGCCGATATCATGTTTGCCGGTGGTGCTGAAGCTTCTATTACTAAGCTAAGCATTGCGGGATTTTGTGCGATGAAGGCGTTGTCTACTAGAAACGACGATCCGAAGACTGCCTCTAGACCATTTGATAAAAACAGAGATGGTATTGATAATACAACCAAGCTATTTGAAAAAATTGAAGAGGCTAAAACAATTCTCTATTTAGGCGATAATGCAGGTGAAATAATATTTGATACCAATGACTTACTTGACTACGATAAAACAAGTAATACATTCGATTTTAGTATTGGAGGAGCAAGTAAATTATACTTGTCCGCCACAGATTTAATAGCCAAAACAAATATTGCATTCCTGAAAACGGATCCAGTGTTGCAATTTGATAGTAATGACTATTTCAAGTATATCAGCGCATCAAATGTATTACAATTGTTCATTGCAAGTACAGTTGAATACGAATTCACGACAAGCGAATTAACGATGGGTGCTAAGAAAATAACGGGAATGGCAACACCAACTTCATTATAGGGGCCGATAGAGGTCTCACGGTATTCATAGAAACTAATGCCCGCGACAGCCTGCTTCCCCATCACTAATCCAGCCTTCAGCGGCAAGCCGGCCAGCTGGTTTTCAATCCGATCAATATCACAACGAAAGAAAGCCGTTACACAGGAGGAATCGAAATAGAGAATAGGAAATTCGACACTACCTTCACTCGTCTCTCCCGTTTCCATGGGAACCTGGAAAAATGATTCCTGCATATAGCCTTTCATGTTTTACTCACTTTCAATATTTGAAGTTTAGAAAACCGCACTCTCAAGATTCTGGAATTCTTCCTCCATGTACTGTGCCAGCGTATCCAGGTCTTCCATATCCTGTGTGGCAACAATCCCAAAATGCAGTTTGCCAGCATAACTGAACAGCGTGATATTCATGCGCAGACCGGGCATCAACGTGCTGATCGGTAAGAATAACCCGGTAAGCTTCGGGTATTTCAAGAAATTTGATGCGCAGTTTTGCATCATCCAGCAAGTAGCGGATAACGCCGGAAGTGGTACTCTCTACTCTGGTATTCGGCAGTTCATGGAGTGATGGTTCAAACTCGAATCGTCCACGTGTGAAACTGCTGGCATATCCGCCGGGTAAGTTGTGCTGTTCCACCAGCAGAATCTTTTTGCCGGCACGTGAACACTCTAAAGCAGCACTAAGGCCGCCAAGTCCTGAGCCGATTACTATTACATCAAACTTATTACTCATTTAAAAAACTCATATCTATTTATATAACGGATTGGGTTATTTTACAAGAATTCATGATCATCCGGGCTGCCCTATCCAGGATGTCGGCGCTTAATTCC
>JABCSI010000333.1 GCA_018238965.1 Promethearchaeota archaeon | reverse complement strand
CTTGCTGAGCGTTAATGGTCATGGCGCCAGGCATCATTTCATCAGGGTCATACCCCAAATCTCGCGCAGCTGACAAAAATATACCTACCGCCATTGTCGAAGTTTCATTTGTAGCCCGGATTGCAAAAATCTTTCCTACCTGTTTTGCTATGTTTTCATTCGAAGGGGACGCTCGATATGCCCATTCGGCCAGATGACACGCCATTCGAAAATTTTTTTTCTCGAGCATCACATGGGCTTTTTCAAGTAACACTTGCACTCCCCCGGACAACTCTGCAATCATCTGGGCTTGTTCAGATTCCGGAGCTGGTTTTAAGTGGGAAGGAATTCCATCATACCAGCCATGATAGAGTCGCCAAATATTGCGCACGATGAATTCTGGTTCGTCATAAATGGGCTGAAGATAAGTTTTTTTCGCTAAATTAGGATTCGGTTTGACTTGATGAATACAATCATCGAGAGTTTTTCCTTGATTCATGACATCGAGAGTCTTTTGATTCAATTCTAGAAGATAATTTCCGGTATCTTCCAATACTTGTTTAACTCGCTGTTCTCCAAATATTGGAAAACCATGTCCGGGCAATATTATTTTGGGTCTTTTCGATGCCATTTTTAAGAGAGCTTTTCCCCATTCTTTTGCATATCGTTGGACTTTTTGTGGATTGCCCGCATTTGGTACCCCATAGCTCAGGAAATCCCCCGGACATAAAACTTTTTCTTCCGGTATAAACACCCATATTGCATCATCGGTCTCTCCTCGATCATGAAAGATTTCAAATGTTAGTTCCCCCAGTTTAAAGATATATTCATTTTCCATTTCAATGTCCGGATAGGTAAATTCGTTCGGAAAATAACTGTTACCATGACCCGCTAGAAATTGCCGGCGGTTGATACTTAGATTCAACCCCAGAGATTCTTTATAGCGGTCGAATCGAGATTGTACTAATTTATGGGCAATAATTTTTGGTGGTGGGGCTCCTTTTTTTTTATTGTTCCTTATAAGCTCTTTGACACCGAAGACATGATCTATATGCCCGTGAGTAAAAATCACAGTGGATGTGGGTTGTTTGAAGTTCTTTCTGACGTTTTTTATTTTTTCCGTGGCATCAAAACTCGCTCCGGGATCGATATTAACTAACCCTTCAGATGTTTGAACTATAATACTATTTGAAAAGCCTTTGCTGAACCAAATGGAGTCTGAGATTTTTTCAATTCCGTAGGGCTCCCCAAATGGGTGAAATTTGTAGGTAGTTTTAGATCCGTTCCAAATGTCTTCCGCATATTCTGATATTTTTCCCATGATACAAGTTAAAGTTGGAATATTTTAACTCTTTCGTGAAAGAAGTCAGCTTCCTTTAGGTGGTGGATGAATTTTGGGAGCATTTTTCTTTCCCTTCTTCCTTCAAATGTAAAATCTCTGCATTTATATATCAGAAACCTTTAGGTATTTTAGAGATGGACTCAAACTTTTCCGTAAGTTTTCACGCTGTTTATTCTTCCTCAATACATGAGGCGCTCCTATTTGCACACCAAAACGGATTTGCTGGGATCCAACTGGCCATCGAATCTCCCCATTTCGATTTTCACACAATCTCCCAATCCCCTAGCGAAATTGCGAAAATCCGGACTTACTGCACACAACACAATCTTTATGTTACTCTCCATGCCCCGGATGATGTCACATCCCTATTTGCCATTCATCCCGCGCTTAGAGAAGGTGTTTTTCAATACTATAAATCATTGTTCGATTTCGCCGAAGCAATAGGATCTCCCCTTGTTACGATTCACCTCGGCCGAATGACAACATTCCCCACCGATTCAATTCCCTTGGAGAGAATTTCGCCACTAAAATATCCACCGCAGGACCTCCCCCTTTATCGAGAAGCTTTAAGGGACAATCTCACTCGTCTTGTTGATATTGTAAAAGATCGTTTCATATTATGTGTCGAAAATTATTACCTAAACCCCGAAATTTTGGCAGTATTGGAACCATTTTTAATTGGGAATAAGATTGGGCTCTGTTGGGATTATCCAAAGACTTTTTCAAGATCGGGGGAGAAAAACCAAGATCTTTTCAATTTTTTCACTTCGCATCTGCCCCAGGTCAAACAGGTCCATCTCCACGATTTGAACTCTTCTGGGTCTGGACATCGAATTATCGGCACGGGAATATTGAATTTTGCCCCGTTTTTCAAGATACTGAAAAATACTGATGTTTTAGATTATTGTATAGAAATACGCCCAGAAAAGCAAGCTTTGGCATCCTTTCGGTATCTCCAGCGAAATGGATTAGTCTAATCTCATTACTGAGGGATTTCTATAAGATTAGAGGATCCTTTGTGCTATCGAGAATGTTTTATATGCTTAAACAACTAGTTACATGTTACCATTTAATATGGTGATATTCTATGGGTGAAAATAAGAAAGGTTGTTGTATTTTTTGGGTTATCCTCCTCTTGATAATCCTAGTAGCCGCAGCTGATACGTTCTTGTATGATTTCCTACCTTGGTTTGACATTTGGGAATTGATTACTGGTGCAAAGTTTACCAAATTGATCGCAACGTAGTAAATACTTGTTCCAATTTCCTATTTTAAGAAATTGGATTTTTTCTTTTTCTTATTACAGGTGATCAAGGTGATAAACGTTTCTAAAAACCAGAAGGCTGGATCGTTGGGATATTTTAATTATTTAACAATTTAGCGCCTTAGCAACTTAGAAAAAATTTATTACATCTCGTTCTAATTAACATCTCAATCTATGGAATCTATTGTTCACTCATGCTGTCAATGCGCGAAAGAAATCAAACCGGGAAAAAGTTATTATCTCTGCTCCGATTGTGGAAAAGAAAAATTCTGTTCCAAAAAATGTTTGAATAAACATCGAGAATTTGATCATCCCGATATATACACATGCTCAAAATGTCATAAATCACTCATTAACATTTTAACAAACAAAACTCAGTATGTTCAATGCCCCGATTGTGATAATGGAGAAATATACTGTAAAAGAGGAAAGTGTTTAGAGGATCACCGAAGACAATTTCATTATAAGGACTATTTTTGTCAATCATGCGGAAATTACCTCACTTCTCTCTTTTCAAAAACTATTAAATTTCAAACCTGTGAACTGTGTGGCAAATCTCTTGGGAAATTCTGTTCAAATAAGAAATGCATAGAACAACATTATCGTAAAGAACATCCAGGAGAGCGAATTTGTGCCGAGTGTAATAAATTTATTCACGGAAAATCGTTCCATTGCACTGAATGTGGAAAGGGGATCGGGAAGTTTTGCAGTCAAGATTGTTTTAATACTCACTTGAAAAAAAGTCATGCTGCTGATTATGTGTGTACTCAATGCGGGGGATTTATCAAAAAGAATTCTTTTTCATGTGGAATTTGCGGGGAGTCGGCTGGAAAATATTGTTCTAAAAAATGTTTAATCCCTCATAAACGAGATCAACATTACGATGAATATTTTTGTGCGTATTGCCAGAATTATATCAAAGGTGAAATGCATTACAACGATACCGAAGCCAAGCTAGAGGGTAGGAAATTCTGTTGTGATGAACATTTGACTCTATATTTCAATATGCTTTAGGAATTTCAAATTTCAAGTTGATCAAATTTTTTAACCAGCTTTACTTTTTGGGATTATGAGAAAACCCTTCGGAAAACACTTCATACTTATGGGGTTTCTATTCCTTCTAATTACGATCTCAACAATCGCTGGCTTTACAGCTGATAATACCCCAACATATGTAGATGGGGAAGATTGTATTCCTTATCATGAAGATACTTATCTAGGTATGTCTTTACGTTTGAATTATTTAGGCGCTGCACAAATGGGGGAAAATTTAGATTTCTCAATAAATTACCGTATCAAAGCAAACGGAATGGTTTTCAACCTAACTGTGGAATTACGAA
>JABCSI010000332.1 GCA_018238965.1 Promethearchaeota archaeon | reverse complement strand
CTACTACTTAAATAGGCAATAAAACTCAAAGGTGCAAATATAATCAAAGGGTAGTTTAAAGATTGAAATATTAAGATATTTTTTATAGTTAATGATTTGGAGATTGCAATGATTGTTGCAATTGATATTCCGAAAGGTATTTCGAAGGAAAAAATCATTGAAACCATCCTCGAGGCACCTATATTTGAATTGGGGCTTGCAACAGAATATCCAGTTATTATCGTTAGAAGATCGAAGAAAATACCTATCCCAAATAATAGTATTAGATCTCCACTAAACGAAAGTGGGGCATAAAAACCAGAAAAAGAAATAAAAAGCATCGTAAATAGCACAAATGCTACAGATGATATTGCAGAAAATTTTATGAGAAAAATATTGCTCTGTTTTGGAATTATATTTTCCTTATTCAATAATTTGATAAAGTCCGCTAAGGGTTGTAATATTCCTTTATAACCGGTTATTTGTGGACCCACTCTGTTTTGAAAGCGAGCACATATTTTCCTATCAAACCACTCATAGAAGAAGGCAAAAATAAGTGATAACAGAATCCACACCAATAGAAGACCAATATTAAGCAGTAGTCTCTACCTCCTTGGGAATAAAGAGTAAAGAGAGCGTGATTAAAACTAAGTAAAATAAAGTCAAAGAATTAAGGGAAAGAGCAGTCAGTGTTATAAGAAGTATCATCGCATCAAATGCAATAAAAAGACTACCATAATAGAACCATGATACTTTATATTTCACTTTTTGTTGATATATCTTCTCACTACTAAGATAAGTATCAACATATCTTGTTTTTTTATTTCCCATTAGATAAATTGAGTATACAATCAGATAGATGACACCAAGTGAAATGAAAATATCTAATATGAGCACATTTTTTCCTCCAAATGTCTGAAAAAAGATATATATTAAACTGATTTCAAAAGTGTAGTAAAACACACTCCTACCACGATTTCAAGTATCAACGTTTTCTCCATTGATGACGGCACCTTCTCTCAATAGGCATTTCCTATGTTGTAAAAATATGAATGGAATGAATGTGGGGATGGTTTCGAAGACTGTGGAGGGAAAGATTGATTATGGTACGTAATTGTCATATGCTAGATAATCACAATCTTCGCTTAGTGTGTGTTTAGATAAATTCTCACTTCATTCCTACTACCCCTATTGGATAAATCCTCGCTTAAAACTGTAATGTTTTTTCGAATATCAAAGTGTCGAAGGTAATAATGAGGTTAAGCGAAAGTCGATGTTTTTTAAGATGGTGCCCTAATGACTTCATTAGGCGTGTAACATGGCTGATATTAAAAATATTGCACTGTATTTTTTCACTCTGTTTGCTTACCTAAATTCTAATTTATGTTTGGGCGATTTATAGCTTCCATAGCCACACTTCGGCAGGAATATTCGCATCTTCGTAATGAAACGCCCTTGAGTAAGCCTCTGGGTCATTATGGGAAGGATTCCTTTCAGTCATGGGGGAGATTTCCAGAAGTTGGATCTTAAGGGGTTCGGCAATCGGAGTAATATCCTCGGCATTTAATTGCCATTCATCAGATGGAAGTAAAATTTTCACTCTTTCAATTGAGTCATTAAGGGGGATCTTAGCTTTCGATTTTGTTCCCCGAAGTAAGGAAAGAATTTCAATTTGAATGCTTCCTTTTCGGGAGTTTGGAAATGAATGTAAATTTTCTTTAATCTCCAAGTGTTCCGATGTTTCTGAGGATAATTGAGATGCGGGCCATTGAGTTAGATGAATTGATGTTTCGGGCACCCATTGTCGATATAACATGGCAAAAATTTCCTCGGTAATGAAGGGCAAAATTATCCCCAGCATTTTCAATGCTTCGTAGAAAATCACGAGGGCAATTTGAAGGGCGGTCGATTGTATTTCCGAATCGGGATGGTGCCATCGCCACTTGATCGCCTCGAGATATTGATCACACAATAAATGCTTGAAGAATTGACGTAATGTATTCCAGCCATCTTTCCAATTGTAGGATGTCCAAGCTTCCTTCACCAATTCTTGGGTCCGATGTAGTTCCGACAAGATATATTCATCTATGGGGGTGAGATTTTTGGTGAGAATTGACAGATTAATAATGGAAATCGACTCACTGGTCCTCCACAACAATCGGTAGGCATTCCAAATCTTGGTTATAAATTTAGAGTTCGCTCTAATGGCGGGAAATTCTTTCCCATATCGGGAATCGAATTCAGATTGGGTAAGCTTGCCCTGCCGAATTTTCTTCATTTCTTGAGCGATTTTTTGCTTTCCCACTTTCTGGGTGGGATGATCCCGTTGCACCCAATCGAATTGGAAGGGATAATCTTGTCCCAGCGGACCCAAGGCTGCCCAAAGGCGCACTGCATCAGCACCATATCGGGGAAGCACTTCGTCGGGCGTCACCACATTGCCGAAACTCTTTGACATTTTACGTCCATCGGGTCCAGCCACCATTCCGTTAATCATGGTCTCACTGAAAGGGGGAATCCCCGTAAGCTGGCGACATCGATAGAGAGTATAAAACATCCACGTCCGAATGATTTCATATCCCTGGGGGCGGTTAGTCACGGGGTAGATCGTATTAAAGAAGGCGTCATCTGAGTCCCAACGGGAAATTGCTAAAGGGGTGATCGACGAGTCCACCCAACAATCACAAACATCGGTTTCCCCCTTGATTGGGAAATGGCACATGGGACATTCGTCGTACGGAGGCGCTTGTTTTGAGGGATCCAAAGGTAATTCTTTAGGAGTTGGCAAGATAATGTGATTACAATCGGGATTGGAGCAATACCAAAATGGGATTGGTGTACCAAATGCCCGTTGTCGACTCACCACCCAATCCCAGGTCAATGTGTCACACCAATCGGTTAGTCGTCGAGAAAGATCCGGATACCATTTTAAATTTCGACCATCACCTGATATCTGTTCGGTGAAATCGGTCACCTTAATAAACCACTGGGGCACTGGAAGATATTCTATTGGGGTCTGACATGAACTGCGTTCCGTATGCGCAATCACCCGATGGGAAATTTTTTCGGCTTTTCCTAGCAACTCTTGTGCTGCTAAATCTTCCAAAATACGGGAACGGGCATCCAATGCGGATAATCCGGCATAGTGGGTACCTTCGGCCATGGTCCCCTCTTGTGTGAAAATCTGGTAAATTGGTAAACGATGTTTTCGTTGCCACAGAATGTCAGTCTCATCCCCAAAGGTGCAACAATACACCGCTCCAGTGCCAAACATCATATCCACAGCGTGATCCATGATAATCGGCACTTGTCGATCGGTTAATGGAACTTCAACAGTGGCTGCCGAAAGATGTGTATAACGCTCGTCGTTCGGATGAATAAACACGGCAATGCATGCTTCTATCATCTCGGGGCGGCTGGTAGCGATTGTAATATATTCTCCAATGCGGTCATGTAAAGGAAGTTTGATCTCCCATAATTTTCCAGATGTTTCTATATATCCCACTTCCTGTTTCGCCAAAGATGTGTGGCATTGGGGGCACCAATGCACTGGATGCTTCGCCCGATACAGCAACCCCTTTTCGTAAAATTGTAGTAGGGAGAGCTGCACTAATCGGATGTAATCGGGATCCATGGTTCGATATGAACAATCCCAATCGGTGGAATAGCCTATATCGGTAAATTGTTGGGTCATGTTTTTGATGAATTTTTCTGTGAATTCCTGGCATTGGCGTAGAAATTCTTCTTTATCGATTTTGGGATTCAAACCGGTCATTTTTTGCACTTTTAATTCGGTGGGTAAACCGTGGCAATCGAATCCCTGGGGAAAGTAAACGTTTTTTCCCTGAGACCGTTGAAACCGCGCCATGAAATCAATCCAGCTATGATTTAAGATGTGGCCCATATGGAGATTACCCGAAGTAAAATCAGGGGGAGTATCAATCGAAAAT
>JABCSI010000086.1 GCA_018238965.1 Promethearchaeota archaeon | reverse complement strand
TAATCATTTTTAGGCTTTTAATAGATAGTGGCATTCTTGAAGGAATACCCGATATACCAGAATTACTTGATATGCTGACCAATGAGTTAATTTTAACCATTTATGGAATCTATTTGATAATAATGCTGTATTTGGGTATTTTATCCTTCTATGATTTTAAACAAGCGAGAAAAGAAAAACAAACAGGTTTTAGAGGGAGGACACTAGTTGAGTTATTAATGTATTTATTCTTTCTCCCATCTATAAAAATTTCTACACGTATATTAAGAAATGCGATGTATTATTCCCCAGAACCTCAAAATAATCCAGATTCTATAAATATGCCAAAAAAATCCTACAAAAATTCTTCCTACAAAAACTTTGAGAGGAACGACCCTTCCTCTTAATCTCTAATTCTCCTAACCCCTAATTCTCTTCTTTCTCTTCAGGAGGATACATTTTTTTCCCAACGAATTGTTCAGGCTTGATCCGCCCAATTTTGACACCTTTAAGGGCACCCTTGGTGATAAAACGTTTTTTCGCAGGATCTGGATTTTCTTCAAATTTCTCAATTAATAGATCTAGGGCATGATGTTTTTCAGCTTCGTCGGTCAAAAACCCGACATTTCCCGAGAATTGTAACGAAATATAACCATGATTGCATTCTCCGGGGATATAGCCCAAATCTTCGACAATTTGTCCCCAAATATGAGCATTCTTCTTTAGGATATCTATTTTCCTGCCCTTGGATGCACAATGGAAGTAAAAACAGCGGGTTTCAAAGTCAAATACGTAATCCATGGTGACTAAATAGGGTAATTCCCCGTCACACATAGCCAAAGTAAATAATTCTTGTTTCTTTAGAAAGCGGTCAATTTCGTCGGGATCGCGAATCTCCTTTTCAGAGCGCCTCAAATGATAGATAGATGGCATTGTGCATCAATTCCAATAAATCGTGAATGGATTTTGGTTAACTGGTAGAATTTGATAAAAATTGGGAAAGAGTAAAAAAAACTGTAGTAGGTGTTTAGCCTGATTTTGACCAAGTGAACCCACATGATCCGCACAAAAGTCTCTTTGGATATACGGGTGTTCCTTGCATACTGAAATAGAGAGGAGCTTTACTTTTATCTTCCTCTTCTTTAATTTTACGGCGTTCTGAATTCCCACACTTAGGGCATTTGAAAACTCTCGTAGACATTTGTTGTTCCTCATTTATGTAAAAATACACCAAAATGGTGCTTAATACTAGTAATTGGTTCGCGCCACCCTTAAATATTTTCCATTTGTGAATATTACAGAAAAAATTACTTATCAACTATTCATGTAAAAAGGAACATCTAAAAGCAAAAAAATTAAAAAAGTTAAAAATCTATCTCTAATCCTACATGCAAGGGGACGAACTTAACATTTGGAACAGTCTGGAGTAAAGATACATGTTTAGTGCAATGGCCAGCATATATTTTTCGGATCCGAGTACTCTTCAAATAATCTATATCATCGAACCCATGCAACCCTCCAACTAAACTATGAATTTCCACTTCTCGTTCCACTTCTCGTTCCACTTCTCGTTCCACTTCTCGTTCTGCAGATGTAACCAATGCTTTTAAACCGGGATGTAGACATCCCACCAGCAATAAATTACCCTGTGAATCACTTTGGGGAATAACAAGAGCATGTTCTCCAATTGGACCTGTGGTTTTCCATGTACCGGTGGAACTTATCCCGGGGGACAATTCATGCAGATTTCGACGATCTCCGACACGAATAACATTTACATCCGGAGCATATCTGACATACTCCTCGGGTTGGGTTTTGCTAAAATCACTGGGAATATAGATATGTTTTGGAGAACTCTCTTGCAAAACCCATATTAACCCTCCCATGTGATCCCAATGCCCATGGGAGATAAAGATTGCATCAATATCTCGTAGAGATACACCCAATTTTTGACAGTTTCGGAGTAATATCCCGCCATCCCATCCTGTATCAAAGAGAATTTTAGTATTCGCTAATTCAACAAGGGCTGCAAAACCATGACCCGTTTTCAATTCAGGCCGGGATGGGTGAGGATGATTTTCGTATAGGATAGTAATCTTGTTCATCGAATTCAATTATTAGATAAAATCTGGTGGTTTTTAAATCATTGTAGCTTGGACTCCATGTGGTTCTCCTCGAATTTACCTTTCCCTATCCTCCGACATGGATCAGCTTTATCATCGTGATTCTGGGGATATTACTATTCTCAAAGACGGATTTAGGTTTGGTGCTATTTGTGGCATCTGTGATCTTTAGCTTTTTGGCACAAATACCTGTTATCCCGATGTTTGCGAATACACTTTCCGATATACCAATGCATCTGATGGCAGTAATCGTGTTTCTCATCCCACTCTTAGGAGGGATGATGGAAAAATCCCAGATGATGATGGAAGTCATCGACAATATGAACATATCCAAAAAAGCCGCATTGATGATTACTCCGGCATTATTCGGATTACTCCCCGTGGCCGGAGGTGCCCTAATGTCTGCACCCATTGTCGATCAAATAGAGCCTTCTATCCCAGCGGCGAAAAAAATCGCTATCAATGTGTGGTTCCGCCATCTATTGGTGTTCATCTATCCCTTATCCCAAATGATTCTAATTTGCACAGAAATTGCCGGTTTAAACCAATATCGAACAGTATTTTATCTGATCCCACCATTTATCGTAATGGGAATTGTTGGCTATCTTACATTGATTCGCCCACTTAAGTTAACCACAAATGGGGGACAGAGAAATCTTAAGGTAGTATTTCGAAATTTGTTGCCAATTGTTGTAGCACCGTTGATGGATTTAATCGGACGCGTGATTTTTGATTGGAAATATCCCGAAATTGTTACCATTGTGGGGCTGATTATAAGTATAGCGTATGTTATGATTATGCGCAATCAAAATGTTAAAGATCTTGGAGATGTTATGTTGGAAATGAAAATTTGGCGCTTTCCGCTTCTAATTTACGCTATTTTTTATTTTCTTAATGTGTTCAATGCTTCGGGAGTTCCCGAACAAATCGGTGCTTTGCAAATGCACTTTCTAGTTCTTTTGCTTTTGGGATTTCTGTTGGGATTTGCAACGGGAAGAAATCAAATGCCCTTTTCCCTTTTAATCCCCGTATATCTCATTCAGAATTCTTTACCAATTATGCCTATGTTGGATTTTGTGTCCTTGTATGTAGCAATATTCATGGGCTATCTCCTAACTCCTCTCCATCCATGTCTAACTTATTCAATAAAATATTTCAAATCGAATTATCGACAGAGTTTATTGTCAATGGCAATCCCTACCATGATTTGCTTCTTACTTCTTATTATATTTTATGTAGTATTTCTGGTGTTCGGTGGATGACATGTGGGATTATTTGTGATTGATAATATGTGACGGGTGATATGTGATTAATGATATTTGGGGAATTAGCAAATACCACGGCGCAATTTTTTAAGGAAATAAAAAGAATAGATAATTGAGTGCAATAAAAGCGTTAGATATAAGGAGAAATCGGTATGGCCGGGTCAAGTAAAACCATGAAAAAGCGTAAATCACATTCTGCAAGTTCCAACCATTGGAAAAATCTCCCCAGAGACAATATGGGAAGATGGGCAAAGCGCAGGAAAAAAAAGACCCCTTCTCCTTCTCACAAAAAATCGAATATGTCTTCATCACAATCAAAAACCATAAGTCAACCTGCTCCTACCGTACCTTCAACCCAAATTTCTTTATGCCCCCGGTGTGGAGGGGATATGAAGAGATTTAGAATTCGATGTGGTCCCGAACGCCTTGTTTCTGTTAAAAAGTGCAAAATTTGTAATTACTGGATCCCTCTTGCCGAACAACCCAAACCCAAACCTATAAAAGCGTAGACCTCCCAAAAAACTCATTTTATCAATAAATCTGGGGTATTGGAAAAAAATTCTCTGCTATTTCACAATAACATCAACATAACAACATTATTGCATCTTGAGGTGTTATTAAGGGATAATTAAGGGAAACAAAAATTTTATTGATGTATCTGTGAATCATTATTGAGCGATTTTTTGACTGTGATTTTTAAAACACCGTCTACAGAATAATAGTATTTCATCATTTCTTCACATTTATTAAATAATTCCTCAAGACCTTCTCGGGTTTTTGAAGAAACAAAATAATGTCCGATAAGATTACTGGCATTGGGAAATGTGTCCTTTATTTGGGCGAATTGGTCTTCAAACTTCTGTATTTCTTCCGAAGAGACCAAATCTTTCTTGGTACCAACAATGAAGACCGGAACCATTGGATTTTCATCAAAAATCAATTGGGACCAATGATCCAGATTAAGAAACGAGCGGTAACGGGTTAAATCATACACGATGATGGCAGATTTGATGCCTTTCAGATAAGCATCGTGGATGAAATGGAAACGATCTTGGCCCCCTAAATCGATTGCTAAGAATGTCGAATCCGGATCAGATTCATCTACTTTTTTATATTCAAAGGGGATGCAAGCCACATCAACCCCAATGGTTAATTTACTTTCTTCAATGAAGTTATCATCGGTTTTTGCTCGAAGGAGGGAGGTTTTACCAGATCCTCCATCACCAACAACAACTATTTTGTAAACTTGTTTCTTAATTGGAATCTCACCAGTTTAAAGTCCCTATGAATTCTAAATAGCGCTAAATTAAACTAAATAAAACTGCTTGAAAAATTTTTGTTCTCCCCTTCGAGAATGAATTTAAGCAAACATTTGGTGATTTCCTACAGAGGAGAAATTATTTAACACAGAAGAATGAGTAGAATTGAGTGAAAAAAATTATGAAAGCAGCATATTTTGACCAACATGGAAAATTGGACCAGATCAAATTTGGGGATCTCCCAGTTCCAACCATCAAACCCAATGAAGTGCTAATCTCAACCCATTATGGGGCACTAAATCACTTGGATTTATTCGTGTTACAAGGATGGCCAGGTTTGAATTTAAAACTCCCCCATATAATGGGAAGTGATGGTGCAGGAATCGTCAAAGCAGTGGGGGATGAAGTTAAAGAGTTTACTGTGGGTGATCGGGTAACTGTGAACCCCGGAATAGGATGTGGTATATGTATCTATTGTTTATCGGGGCAGCAAAGCTTATGTAATAGATTTCAAATCATCGGGGAACACAGTGACGGAACTTTTGCAGAAAATTTCACAATTCCGGTAACTAATGTTCTCAAAATTCCTGATGATTTCAGTTTTCAAACTGCAGCAGCCGCACCTCTAACATTTTTAACTGCATGGAGAATGCTAGTATCTAAAGCCAATGTAAGATCCGGCGATACTGTACTCGTTCAAGGCGCCAGCGGGGGAGTTAGTATTGCAGCAATTCAAATAGCAAAATTTTTCGGGGCGAAGGTTATCGCAACTACCAGCTCGGCTGAAAAAGTGGAAAAAGCCTATGGACTCGGGGCGGACCATGTAATTAATTATCGAGAAACACCTAATTATTCAAAATCAATTTACAAGGATCTTACAAATAAACACGGCATCGATGTGGCTGTAGATAGTGTTGGAACTGCAACTTTCTCTACGAGTGTGAAATTACTCAATAAAGGAGGGCGATTGGTCACTTGTGGTGCTACAACAGGTCCAAAAACTGATATTGATATCCGTCAAATATTCTGGAAACAAATTTCATTAATTGGGTCAACAATGAGTAATCATCACGAATTTTCACAAGTTATGAATTTGATCTTTTCTAAAAAACTAAAACCCCAAATCGATCGGATTTTTCCACTCACAGAAGTAAAAGAAGCAGAGGAATATCTGGAACAAGGTATTCATTTCGGAAAGGTTCTCATAGAAATAGAGAAGGACTGAAGATTTAAGCAGAAGAATAATTAAATAAAAAAAAGTAAACAAATTTAATAAGGTATTGATCAAGATCCAGTAATCTGAATAATCTGACTATTAACTTGGATAATTTAACTATTACTCCGATTAATCATACCAGTACTTCTCAACACCGGGATGGTTCATTCCTTGAGAAATATACTGTTGCGCAATTTCAACATAATGCAATGCATCCTCTTTCGCAGTTTCCATAAAGGTTTCATCCAAATCTCGTTTCTTTTTTGCGGGAACGCCAACCATAAGACTTAATTTGGGTATTTGGTTTCGGGCAACAGCTCCCGCCCCAAGAAGAACTCCTTCTCCTATTTCCGTTCCTTGTAATACTACAGAATCAATTCCAATCATGCTATTGCTACCCACACGGCATGGTCCATGAACTGTGGCCTTATGGCCAACTATGATATTATCTCCAACCCAGCATTCAGTATTTAACTCAGAATGTAGGACGGCGTTGTCTTGGATGGAGGTATTTTTTCCTATGTGAATACCGCATAAATCACCACGTAAAACCGCTCCGTACCAAATATTGGCTCCGGCTTCAATCGTAACATCACCTAAAATTACAGCTGTAGGCGCAATAAAAGCCGATTTAGAGATCTTAGGTATTTTTCCAGTAACTGGGGATTTTAAAATCATATTTATCACATTAACATAAAGCAAAATTTCTTATAAAGAATTAGAGTAGAATTTCTCCTTGGGCAGTTAAGATAACTCTTCCACCGACATTTACTTCGATTTTATCATCCTGAATTTGAGCCTTCGCTATTAATAGTGAAGGACGGCCTATTTCATATCCTTGCTCAACTCTAAATTCTACTTTATCCGAAGAAAAATAATTATATTTACTGCAATAGGCAGCTAAACTACCTGCACCACTCCCAGAAGCCGCATCCTCAGGTATATTATAATAATCGGCAAATACTCGGGTGTGAATATCATGCTGGGGATCAACCGTTTCTTTACAAAAAGCCAGAACAAGTTTTGCATTAGTACGTTGAATCAACCACCCATATCTCTCTTGATTAATGCGTATATTCTTTACAATGTCAAGAGATTTGATAGGAACAAGTATATATCCGATTCCACTAAAAACTTCTTGAATTGGAAAGAGAGTATCAATTTCCTCAGGTGCGATCCCTAGAACCCGAGAAAGAAGAACAGGTTCAAATACGCGTCCAAAATTGGGCTGTTTTTGGTCAGATAGAAGTATAGTTTTACTTTTCGAGATAAAATCGGAACCATTTGAATCAGATCTAATACAATTTATTGATGAAATTCCGGATTTGAGCTTAAATGAAATCTGCTCTTGATTGCCAGCAGATAAGAAGTGTTTGATTACAAATGCGGTCCCCAGTGTTGGTGCTCCTGGAAATGATACTTCTTTATAAGGTGTAAATATCCGCACATTATAGTGCCCATCCTCATTAAGTTCGGAGGAAACGAAACTAGTTTCTTGAAAATTCATTTCTTGAGCAATTTTGAGCATGGTTTCGTCATCTAATGGTTGCTCTAACTCGACAACAGCTACTTGATTACCCGTAAATCTCTTTTGAGCAAAAACATCAACAATATAATATTTTAACCGAATCATTTTTATCCCTGTTTATCCCTCGAATAAGAATAATATTAATCATTAACAAGCATCCAAAATTCAAAAATTGATGCAAAATCAAAATTCAAAAAAAAATATTATTTAATTTCTCGTCTTCCGTATTTTTCTTGATATGCTTGATATGAAGCTGAACTCGCTTTCAAAATTAGATCTCGATCTTGTTCATTTTTCAATACACCCATTAACAAATTCTCCGCTTCTTGAAATATCTCGGAAACCATTTTCATCCGGGCAACCGGCACCATTGTTCGTAGGTCTCCAATTTTTATCATTCGCTTTTTTTGCCATTCCTGAATTGCAAGCATAATGAAGCCGCGCAAAGCTAAATCATCCATATTAATATATCTCAATGCGACTACGAGCATGCCATCAACTATCTTACTTTGCTCTTTAACCAATTTCACACGATTTAACGAATTTCGAATTTGGTCTAATTTCTCAGTATTAAATATGTTACGGTCGAACAGAAGATCCCCTCTATTTTTCTTAAACAAGTATATTTCAACAAATTCCTATTTAATCCTACCGAATTGGGAAATTTGTGGTGAAATTTGTGTGGTGATCACATAAATAGGAGAAAAATTTAGGATTTTATATGGATTTTATGAATTAAAACTAAAAAAAATTTAGAAATTGAAAAGAAAATCTTTGAAAATCATTAAAACCAAATTGTATTCTTAATATGTTCCAAATAGGTGGAAATTTCTTGTTGTTTGAGATTATCATCCCAACCTAGAAGCGGAGCCATAATTGTGGCAATTTTCTCGGCAATCAAATATTGTTGTGCGTGATTGACGAGCATGAAGATTTCAGTTCGACGGCGAATCATATCAAATAAATGATAAACCATTTCATGATCAACACAATATTGCACTTCCGCTGGGATAAACGGGTGAATGTCCATGATAGGAGTACCAAGGTCGGGGTTTTTCTTGACTAAATCAATAATCTCCATCGCCCCCTTTCCATACTGGACATACAAATATTCCAAAATAGTTGAAGGAAGATCCGGTAGGCAAGATTGCTCAGATTTAAGAAATTTATCCCATTCTGCGCGAGTTAGATTAATTAGATAGGGCTTTTTGGAATAATTCTTCTTTTTCTGTTTTCGAGATACTTTGGCGGCCAAGGACTTGTCTTTTGAAAATAGATGGTATAGCAGTTCTTCCGCCATTTTTCTAAATGTGGTCAATTTTCCACCGCAAATTGTTGTTAATCCATTCTCGGTATCAATTATGGCATGCTTGCGGGAGACAGCGCTTTCATCCTCATTTCCTTCTTCCAAGACAAGGGGACGCACACCTGCAAAAGTCGAAATGATATCTTCATAGGTCAATTTCGCTTCGGGAAATAGAAAATTTACAGATTTAAATAAATAATCGCAATCTTCCTTGCTACAGTATGGATACCCCAAATCTTCATTAGGTTGGCCGTTTTTTTTATCTAAGTAATCAGTATCAGTCGTTCCGATAAGTGTAATGTCTTCACGATCCAACACAAAGAAGGTTCTATCATCATCAATTGATTTCAAGCCTATTCCACCGACATTCCCAATTCGATTTGCAGGAACAACCACATGAACTCCTTTTGTCGGACGGATTATTTTCCTGTGATCGTTGGGTAATAATTCATCGGTCCAAATACCCGTAGCATTTATTACGTGGTTCGCTGAAATTTGAAAAGTTTCGTCGGAGATACCATCATGAACGGATACTCCTACAATCTTTCCGTCTTGATTTCCATCTTGTTTTACAAAACTTTCAGCGCCGACATAATTTACTGCAACACAATCACCTAAATGAACGGATTCTTTAATGGTTTCTATAACTAAGCGCGCGTCATCCACATTAGTGTCATAAAACTTCCCTAATGATTCCAAGCCTTCAATTCGCATATTGGGTTGGATTCTTGTAGCCTCATCCTTTTCATAGAAACGATGTTTTCCATATTGCTTGAAGGAAGAGAAGACATTTGAAAGTAAGTCATAGATCCTTATGCCCAGTTTTACATCTGATGCTGGAATTCCCACGCTTTCGGCACCAATCATATGCATTGTCAGAGGTCGGACATTATGGGTAAAGTGGGCTCGCAACCAATTCCGTTCTGTGGTTGCTTCCCTTACAATTTTGAATTCGTGATATTCTAAATATCGAAAACCGCCATGGGCCATTTTAGAGGAACGAGATGAGGTGCCAAATGCGAAATCATGTTTATCAATGAGGGCTGCTTTCAATCCCCGCAGTGCCGCTTCCCGCACGATCCCCGCACCGGTAATTCCGCCCCCGATTACGAGCAGATCGAAGGTTTCATTTTTCAATCGGTTGATATATTGATCACGGTGCATACTTGACCATGAAGTATTCATAATAGTATCAGTCATTGATTATCAATATCTTTACAAATACAATTGATTTTATTTTATTGGCTAATAACGTTCACTTTTTTTATTCCAAAGGTAAAAAATGGAAAATGGAAAATAGAAAATGAAATAACAATGGTGAGGAAGTATCATATATTGTCAATAAATATGAAAAAAAGAAGGATAAAATTATGACTGAAGCATCCCTAAAATCGAGTCTCATCCAAGCATGTAAGGAAAATCAAGAATATTGTGTATCCATTCGACGGCAAATCCATCAGAATCCAGAAATCATGTTTGAGGAATATACAACTCAAGCCCTGGTTGAACGGGAACTTACCAATTTAGGATTTTCCGTCCAAAAAACAGCCAAAACGGGCATTATCGCTACCATCGAGGGTATTTCTCCTGGTTTATGTGTTGCTTTACGGGCGGATATGGATGCCTTAAATATTACTGAAGAATCCGATGCCGAATACAAAAGCCAAATCCCCGGAAAGATGCATGCTTGTGGTCATGATGGCCATGTCGCATGTCTTTTAGGGGCTGCGAGAGTAATTAGCAAAAATAGGGAGAAATTGGAAGGAAAAGTCAAACTGATATTCCAACCCGCAGAAGAAGGGGGCGGGGGCGCTAAATTTATAATAGACGAAGGACATCTTGCAGATGTGGATCGGATTTTTGGTATCCATGTTTGGCATCCAATCCCTTCTGGAGTAATGGGCACACTTAAAGGCCCCATGATGGCTTCAGCGGACATGTTTAAAATTACCGTGAAAGGAACAGGCGGACACGCCGCATTTCCTCACCTTGCCGTCGATCCTACTGTCGTAATAGTCGAAATATATGATGCTCTGCAAAAATTGGTCACAAGGGAAATTGATCCCTTACATACAACACTAATTACAACTCCAGAATTCCACGGGAGCCAAGCCGGAAACATCATTGCTTCTTCGGCTATTTTAACAGGCACACTTCGCACCTTCGACCACAAGGATCGGATATATCTCTTAGAACGAATGGAGCAGCTCATTACGCATTACAGCCAAGCATGGCGTTGTGAAGCAAAATTGGAATTTATTGGCATGGCTTATCCCCCAGTAGTGAATGATCCGGAAGTTGTGGATGAAGTAGCAAATATAATGAGAGAATTAGGGGATATTCAAGAGGTTGATCCTACAATGGGGGGAGAAGATTTCGCATTTTATCAACAAGAAACAAAAGGTGTTTTTCTTTTTCTGGGGATATATAATAAAGAAAAAGGGATAATCCACCCTCACCACCATCCACAATTTGACATTGATGAAGATGTGTTGTGGAAGGGGGCTGCGATCTATAGTTTGCTGGCATTTTATTCCAATTTCCAAAATAAAAAATGAATCATGAATTCTTATATTTTTTAGATTTTTGAAATGAACTAAGTTCCAGCCAATCTTTCGGGATATCGTGATTGGGCAGTCAGATTTTCATGCAGCAGTTGCTCTAACATATCAAAACGAATTTCTTTATAGCGCTCATCAAACCAGAGATTGTTCAGCTCATGGGGGTCGTTTTTTCGGTCAAATAAATCCCCATAGTTTTGATGTCCTTCATATATCGTTAATTTATACTCTGGGGTAATCAAATGGCGCAATCGTCCATACAGAGGCCCCACTTCTTCATCGTGTTCAATAAAACAACCGCTTCTGGGATAAACTTCACCATCAGTGGGATTTTCAAGTACGGGCGTCAGATCATACCCCTGCATCCGCCGCACATCTTTTTGTTTCCCCAACCCTAAAAGATGCATGAGAGTCTTCGGATAATCAATCGAACTCATCAATGCCTCAGTCCGCCCAGGACTAGTGATTCCCGGTACCTTCCATATCATTGGAACCTGTAACACACCATTCCCAAAGGAAGGCCCTTTAAACAGCATCCCATGTTCACCCATTAAGTCGCCGTGATCACTTGTGTACACAACAATTGTATTTTCTGCTAACCCGACTCGCTCTAACGCAGCAAGGATTTCTCCAATATAATGATCCACAAGACTTACCGTGCCATATGTATAGGCAATGAATTTTTTTAGCTCCTCTTCGTTGGTTTCCCGCAACATTGCCCCAGGCATAACATTGATATAGGGTGCAAGATAGGGGTGGGAACGGAGGTTGGCTAAATTGGTATAATTCGGGGGCATGGGCATGTCCATCGGATCATACATATTTCTATATGCGCCCGGAGGGTACACCGGCTGATGGGGATCGGGGAATGAACAGTGGCAATAAAATGGTTTGTTTTCATAGTCCCCCGCAACCACCCGCTCAAAAAAAGCAATGGTCCGATCCGCTACGTACGCACTAGAATAGAGGTCTACGGGAATTTCATGCTCTGTAAACACGGAAAAAAAATTATCAATATCTTTCCACCTATTTCGCATATTTTCTGCCAATTGTGGTGAAAGATTCTCCAACCAATCCAAGTAATGCCCGCATAAACAAGCCCCATGTCCTAACACGGTCTCCACTTCTTGGTATCCATAATAAGGCTTAGGAAAATTATCCCCCACCATTTGATTTCTTTTTTTTGGAAACACCCAATCCTGAAAAGACTCGGCAGAAATATGCCTTGAACGAAAAGGTGCAACATTAAATTGGTGGTGCAATTTTCCGAATGCGGCGGTATGCCACCCACGTTTTGCCAAGATGTCGGTAATTGTAGGAAATTCATTGGACAATATCATTCCATTACTCCTTACTTCATGCACATTTGGATATAATCCCGTCAATAGGGTGGCGCGGTTGGGCATGCACATGGGGTTGGAGCAAAAGGCTTGGTTGAAATGCACCCCTTCTCGGGACAACTGATCTAAATTGGGAGTTTTTATTAGATTATTTCCCGCACACCCCATATGATCGTAGCGGTGTTGGTCGGAGATAATAAAGAGAACGTTGGGTTTTTCTTTCGCCATAATGATACTAATTCAACCCCTCTCATTTTAAATATTCCTCTAGGATGAATTCGAAAAATATTATCCAACCTTAGTAGGATAAACATTTTTACTGGGCACACTAATCAAAACTTATGAATGCGTGTAACACTAATGAACCTATTTTTCTCGAAATTTCTGTT
>JABCSI010000006.1 GCA_018238965.1 Promethearchaeota archaeon | reverse complement strand
TCCAAGGTCGGATTGAACCTTTTTCCGAAGAGCGGGATAAATAATTTTGCTAAGAAGGGCGGTGAATTCGGATTCTGAAATTTCTTGAGATTTTTGATTCTTCTCCGCAATAATCATCACACTTAAGAGAGAGACCAAAGCCCGAGAAAGCGCCTCCACATCATCGATCTGAACCAATAATCCGGTGCCATTTTCCAAATCTTGGTCAAGTGGAATAATCGATTCCTTCAATCCGCCAGCCACCGTAGCAATAACGGGAATTTTGGCGGCCATTGCCTCCAAAGCCACGATTCCGAATGGTTCCCACCGACTGGGACAACAATAGACATCTGCGGATAGATGGGCTAAAAAGTAGATGCTTCCTGCGATCCCAAAAAGAAATCGAACGTTGTCGGGATATTTGCGTGCAACCTCCATATAATATTCAAGATCAGGAAGTGTGAAGGCAGTGGGCACCATAAGAAAAACAAATTTCACATTTGGGATATGGTGAATTACATTGGGAAGGGTTTCAAGCAGTGTTTCAATTCCCTTTTGGGGTGAAACTCTACCAGTTATCAATACAAGAGGTCCATCTTGGTCAAAGGCTTCGACAGTACAATCGGAACGATAAGGTAGAATATTAAATTGGTCTCGAACAAAATCATGGATCAAGGGACTATGGATTTTGGGTTCGGATTCTTCCAAATCCCCTAACTTTTTGGTCAGAAAAAAGGATCGAAAGGCCGAGGAGTGAAAATCGGATGCCAAATTTTGCTTAAATTCGTCCTTAAAACGATTTTTGACATCCCGAAGTAAATCCTCATATTCCCAATCACATCCGTTCCATGTAAAATCGCTTTTCCAACGTATCGAATCACCGCCACAATTGGGAATAATATCCGAATGGAGAAAACTTTCACTGACGGCAATAACCCGGTCGGCCAGCAAACACCCAATTTTTTCTAAGGTCGGGGATAAATCTGCCTCGGTCTGGGCAAGATGAAAAATGTCGAGAAATTTTCTCTTTGTTCGATACTTTCCCAACCATATCGCCATATTTTCATTATTTACTCCACACTTCCAGAAAAACTCCAGTTCTTTCCGTGGCCAGGTGAGGAGATGCATCGTAATCACAGTTTCCAAATCCCGCTGCACCAAATTGAGTTCCTGTCTACAATTGAGCATAGCAGCCACAGGATGATGATCGTGAACATGGAGCAATTCAGGAATATCATCGGGATTGGAATAGATGCAATAGCGCATATATTCTCTCATCGCCTGTGCAAAAAGACCCAATTTGGCATTGAGGGTTTTAGATCCATATACTTCAGAATCATGTAAAATACTGGCAGCAAGGGGATTAACCCCAACTAAAAGATTAATAGGCACTCCATCCAATTGCCCATGCCACATTTCAACTTCAAAATAACCCGGATCGTTATCAAAATAGTCGAGATCGGTATCAATCGACTTTGGGGGAGGGACCCCAAAATAATTTGGATCCAAATGACCCCGTAGCACAAGTTTTTCACCAGTGGGTTCATGGAGGGGTGATAACTGTAATTTTTTTCGTAAAGAAAGATGTCTCCCATGGGAAGGAAGGAAAACAGTGAGGTCCAATGCGGGATCACCGGCCAAACATCGACATTGATTGGCAGATACTTCCCCAAGACCCCCTACTTTGGCAATTCCCGCATATTCGAAAGCAAATACCCAGATTTTTTTTCCGTGATTGGCCGTCATCAATATCTAAGCATTGTTTTCCATATAGAAATAAATTTTTATTTTCTTAATTTTTTTGGTAATACCGATTGATTTATAGTTCTTTCTTCTCTTTTTTCCAAAGTGCCTCAGATGATACAACGCTGCAGTTTAGGACCCCGGCGATTCGCACACATGCTCCCGAAGTCGAGCGAAGTCCATATTGATTCCGCGCCACTAACCCGATTTTCCGGTTTAATTCTTCCCGATTAGTGCGAATACTTTTTCCCTTCATCAAATGGGGATGTTTGACCAGAATATCGCGGTAGGCAAATATGCGTGATTCTGCACCTATAAGGGTTCTAACTGCAGATTTAAGACCTTTATGTGACTTTTCATTGATCACTTTTTGAAGAAAGGCCAAAGATCGCCAATTTGATTTTTTTGTCTTAAATTGATAGTGAAATTCTCGCACACAAGTCCTGATGTCTCTTAAAAAAGGAAACTTTTTTAAAGATTCACGAAGTTTTTGTTCATCTCTCTGGTTCATATTGCTCGGATTCATGAGAACACGATAGCACGCTTTGGAATACCCCTTTTGCTTCTCTTCAAGAGTATTTCGTTCATTACGAATAGATCCTCTCCAAGCATTACAGGTGATTTCCCAATATTTTAGATAGTTTTTTCGAGTAAACCCGCACAAAGGAATGGATGCTTCCACTTTTTGGATGATCTGAAGACCCAGTTGCCAACTATTAGTGGTTTGGAGATCTTTCAAGTCATTCCAATTTTTGATAAAATGATTGACTGAGGACGACGATACTAAGCTGTGGAGATTGTGGTAAAAGCCCCATGCTTTTTGGAGAAATGAGTCATTAAATTGGATAGATGGGAGAATTTTTGATTTCACTGCCATCTGAGAAGCTTTCCTAGCAAGATGATACTCTTTTATTGGATTGGTATATGCATGTTTCCTGAGCTGCCTCATCTCCTTAAGGAGCCCTTCATTAAGTAACTTAGCAGTATGGAAGTAATCATGACCAATTTGAATATTTGGAAACACAGCTCGTATTCCACTCAACAGTGATGCTCCGAAATCACAGATCGCAAAGAATGGTTCTTTCTGTAAGATCACTTTGAGGTTTTGGAGGAATTGTGCAACTTCTTTTTCGTTTTCGCCGGTTGCCAGTACGCCACCAAGCGCCCGTCCGGTAGATGGGTCAGATGCAATAAGAATGGCTCGCTCTCGACCCCGGGCCGTTCGTTTTTTTTTGCTTTTACCGCTTTAAATGTCCCATCTATCCCCAAAACCCCAGAGAAATCTTCCACCAATGGGCTTTTTGTAAAATCTGTATTTGGTTTAAAGGAAAACGATGCATTTTTCGTTGATTCAGGAGTTTTTGGTTTGGGATTGACCCAAGTTAAAATGGTGTCATCAGAAATCGTGACATTGTGAAGTTGTTTGAGATCTTCCGCCACTCGTCTTGAAGAATCTCCTTTCTTTATCACTCTGTGCTTAACATATTCCACTATTTCTGGCATATATGGAGTTCTTAGGGGTATCAAAGGATTGTGGAAAGCAAATGAAGCTTGACAGTGTTTACATTTCCACGTCACTGCTTCATATCTCACCTTTCTAACTACTACTGGGCTTCCGAGTTCTTGGAGATCGCGAAAATAGTAGGTACTCCTAGTAAATTCTTGAGCCCCACAGCTCGGGCAACAGGTTGGAGGGGTGTCAGCATCGGAGACATCTCTCCATTCTTCCCGTACAGACAAGTTTTGTTGCGAGGTCATAATGAAATTAAAAAACTACTCACATAAAAGGCTATTGGAAATCTGGAACGGACGAATTGGGGGTTCCAAGTACAGGTCAAGTATGTATCTTGCGGGCAAGAATACACCATAGAAAGGACTGAAAAGGGGAGAAAAAAAGCAAATATCTACGATTTGTGTCGAAGCTACGTAATTTGCAGCATCTTGATCTTAACATGGATCGGAATTACCATTTTTTTTTATTTTTTATTTTTTTATTTTGGCGCAAAGAACGACCGAACTTCGCTTTCAAGCAGTTGGGTATTAAAGGGAATTAGCTTCATATATTTCCGCACCCATTCTGAGAGAAAAGTGCGATAATGTTTAAACCGGAAATCCATTAGGATGATTAGTCCTTTATCATCCATTTTTCGGATAGGACGGCCACAAGCTTGATTGGAACGTTGCAACGCGGGAACAATGTAACCAAAATCACGCCCTTTTCCTGGAAACAAGCGATCATAGTATTGAATTTTGGCATTTCCACTTGGTGTTGGGCGCTGAAAGGGTATACCCACAATTACCACAGCATTCATATAGTCTCCAGGAAAATCTTCACCTTCACTGTTTCGGCCACCACACACCCCAAGAAGGACCCCACCATCAAATTTTTGATGGTTAATGCAATTTTTATACTGCTCAACTAGTATATCATTATCCGAAGCACTGTTCCCCTTCTGTTCCCGAAAAGCTTTCTTTTTACACATTTTAGCTAATTTTTCGAATCCATTATTCCATAAACCCTCAACAACTTCGTAGGATGCACAAAAAACACCCACATTTTTCGGTGTATTTTGTAATACCGGTTTCAGTGCTACCAAGATATCCCGATACATGGAAACAGTTCGTGATGCTCCCCTTGTACTTAGATGTTTTGTGATAAGGACCTTTACGTTCTTTTCAGGGAAGGGAGGTTCCATTTTTATGATTTTAAGAGTTTTTCCCGTATCATTTAAACCCAATAATTGGGTATAGGTGATTGGATGTAAAGTCCCAGATAGGGATAAAGTCGCAAAACTCTCTGTAAATATCGGGTCTGTGATGAAACGGGGTGAGAGGCATTTCAATTCCAGAGCAATTGTTTTTCCATTTCGGGAGTTTTTTGCAGTGACGCAGGGGAAATATGCGGGATCATCCAGAGTTTCGATAAACTTCGAAAAGAATTTCACAAGGGGTGCAATAAAATCCCGGGGGGTCTGACCCTGATCAATTTTTTCTTGATTGATTGCTTCACCGTATTCCCGAAGATCAGCCAAAACATCCTGTAACTCTTGCATCGATGAGAGTTTGTTTTTTTGGAGTATTTTTTGCAGAAAACGGGAAGCATCAAGTTTAATTTCCTCCTCCACCCGATTTTTAATCCCACCTAACAGGTCTCGGCAATTTTTTACAAAATTCAACAATCTAAAGGTTGCTCGGGCGACTTCCAAATCCTTTAGTGCTTGCCGGATAGAATAGGGGGTGATACGATATGAATTGATATTGTTGGCCATTTCGGGCAAATTATGGCATTCGTCCATTATAATAATGCAGTCCGAAAGCTCACACCCGATGGTTTCGAGGAAATTTTTACGAATAATTGGATCAAAAATCCACATATAATTACATACAATGATATCCTCATTTTCCATAAGAAATTTACTGAGAAAATAAGGACATACATCATCCTGCTCCGCAAAATCCAGGAGATCCTGCGCGTCCAAAGGAAAAGAAGATAGACTCTTCAATTGATCCACAAAATAGGTTTTCTTTCGTTTTTTCATTAAATGGTTAAAATATGGGCATTTCTTATTCTTCCGTAAAGTGGAACATACACTCATACTTTCGCTGGGGGGTAATTGGAGACGCTGGATCGTTTTATGGGGACACATCTCATTACGCCCCCTTAAACTCAACGCCCCGATCATTTGAGAAACATTATTCTTGGCAAAATGCTGGGTAATAGTTTTAGTTTCCTGAATGACGCGCGCATTTTGGGTGAAAGTTCGGGAGCAAAATATGATTTTTCGTTTTTTATCATGCAAAGCAATCGGAAGCGCCGCACTCAAGGCCATGATCGTTTTCCCCGTCCCATTCGTGGCAATTAGAATTGAATTTTTTCCAAGAGCCATTGCCTCGGTAAGTTGGCCAATAACTCTCTCTTGATTTTTACGAAACTGAGGATACGGAAAGAAATCACGAAATCCTAAAGGAATATTCCCAGAAGAAGGAGGGGATGATGGAGATGGAGATTGTTGATGAATTGGGTCAGGCGGAGTTTGATTCATGGATTCACGTCATATTAATGGGATAGGCATTAGAGTGTGTGTGTCTTCCCAATAGAGTTAGGAACCCGAGATCATTTTTATTGTTCCTCGTTAATTGATTAATAGATTTTTTTAGTTCCAACGCCTAATTACACATATATGAACTTCGATATGCTGAGGGAAAAACTTACCCAATTTTGGAACCAGAATGAATTTTTCATCTTTTCCTTGGGAGTTATGGGGTGTTTTATTTATTTAATCCGAGGAGGGTTAACATCACTGATATTTTTATTATTTCCCCTGAGTTCGTTTTTCTTTGCGACTTTTTGGTATAGTTTCCACGACCATCTTGCACAATCCTATTACCATACTCCCCGATTTTCCATCAATCCATTGGGTAATGTAATTACAAAAGCCCGTTGGTCAATGATTATTTCCTTCGCACAATTTCTAATCTTGATAGTGTTTTTCATTGATGTTCAGAAAAATGCCTCAATTATTGATTATTATAAGCATATGTATTCGATTTTGCTTATACTATTACAATTCGTGGGTATTATGATTATATATATCAAATCGCACTCTGATTCGCAACTTAATATTCATAGGGGCGCGAAAGATTCCGATTTGCATATAAAAGTGAGAACTAGACTTTCCACAGCAATCCTATATTCCCAAATAACACTACTGCCATTATTATTTCTGATTTTCATGATAATTACGTTGACTAAGCCATATGGAGGAGAAAATGACTCTGGATATGCAATTCAGGAATTATTAAATTTAACCGCCTCTGGATTATCGGTTACCTTGGTTTTTAGTTATTTTTTTATTATCCTTTTTGCGGTTGGAATAATCTCAATGTTTGTAAGCATCGGATATGGTTATTACCTTTACAAAAACATTAATTTTCAGGCATTAAACAAATTAATCCACGAAAAAGGCATTCCAGAGGCGGATTGGATGGTATCCTTCATAGAAAATGTAATCCACAAAAAATCAGGGAAGGAAGCACTAACATCTATTCAGAAGGAACAAATTATGAACGAAATAGCAAGGAGCTAAAAAAGTATACATATTAAGTGAATTCTTTTATTAGAATTAGTTCTAGGTTTCGTTATCTAAAAGCAGGTAACTCCCATCTTCTAAGCGCTTATACAGAGAATTATTACCCCATTGATTATGGGTGTAAATCAAATCTCCTTCGACCTTTTCAACGGTCAAAGAATACGGTAACTGTCGCTTTAATAGAATATCTTCTTCATAGAACTCAAATTCTTCCAATTTATCCTCTTCAGCCATAATAAAAATAACGCACGGTGGAAAAAAAAATTTACGATTTTTCGATTTTACGATTTACTTAATACAATATTTTTTGCTTATTCCTTTAGGGCATCCAATATATCAACTATCTTCTGTCCACTCTCCCGAATCGTTTTAAATAAGCCGGTTAACAATTCAGTAGATCCTGCAATGGCTTTGTATAGAAGCATGATCAAAATCTGGGCAGGGATACTGAGAACTGTCATTGAAATCAACATAATATGGTGGTTTAATTCTCCGTAAAGCTTTTCTCTTTTTGCTAAAACTTGATCTAAGGGAATGCCACTCGAAAGATCGTCTTCAGTTTTTCCATAAACCGATATTTCTTCATATAAATTGGTTTTAAGCTCGGAAAATGGAATACCGAGATCTGTGAGTGCTCTTTCTGCACCCAAATTAATATTTAATAGGATATCTTCGGCAGTAAATTCTCGGAATCGGGAAATAAACGATTCGGGAGCCATTCCAACCAAAACATCACCAAAATATTCTTGGAAATCACGAATGACAGAGACGGGAACGAAATTTGTAGCATTTTGTTTAATAAATCGAAAAATATGCCCGTATACTCTCCTAACTTGATCATTTTCGAACAATTTATCTAAATATTGCCCTTTCTCGTTGACTATAAGCACTCCAACAAAACCTAAAACTTGTAAAAATTTATCTTCATCGTGGGTAAAATGATCCATCAAATCATAGGGATCCATTTTTGCAAATTTTGTGATCATGCTTTTTAATGCAACCCGGAATAAACCTGCTGAATTCTCCAGCATTTCATCAAGTTGATCGATATCCACAACATTGGTAATTTTTGCCCATAGATCCTCGGCCCGTGTTTCAAAATCACTCTTTTGAGTTTGAAATTGGGCAAAATATTGTTCACGATCAAAACCCTCAATGAGCTCAAAATCAGGGAATTCATCTGCTGGTACAATTTGGCATTGAAATTCAAAAAGGTCGTCTCCCCGAAGGGTATTTTTAGTATTTTTAAGCACGATGCGGACATCTCTCCCCTTTAAGGAAAGCACAAAACTACTACATTGGGTCAGCAAGCCTGCCATCATCGCACCATACCCATTTTCCTTATACCACAATTTTTTGAAGGGTAAACGATCCCGTTGGGCATCTTGTCCAAAATCGAAAGACATAGGGTCAACTTTTATCTTGTAATTTAGTATAGGACGATCGGGATCAGTCCGATCCCACTCGGTTGTGTAATCCTGCATAGGTTGCCCAAAATAAATTTGCCACATTAAAGGAATATACTCCAATACCTTTTCGGGTTTTGAAGGAAACATACGGAACACAGGCGTTTGTCGCTGCGCACTTTCTTCAGCTGAAACATATCCTAATTTATAGCTGAGATCGACCGTCATCTTTGGATCTTGGGTGATATCTAGGAGCTGTTGATAGATCTCACGATAAATAAGTTGGTAAAATAGGGAAGGTACTTTTCTTCCCAGAAGAGTCCCGGCTTTCAAGGCTATCCATTTGAAAGTGTTACCCATTTGAAACCACCTCTGGGTTGGATCCAGAATCAGGATCGGATTTTAGTTTGAATTCGTGGATACAGGATTTGTTTCCCAAAGCCCGACTTTCAATCACTTCGTAGCTCGAAATTTCATAGCCTTCCCGCACCAGCATCTCATTAATCATGGAAACGGAAATATTGCACCCCGGAACAAAGACATCATCGTACTTATATTTACACAAAGCACATTTCTTATCTTCAACGTAATATCGATTTTCTTTCTGGGTGACCGTAACTTTGCTGTTTAGCGTGATTTTATAAAGTTCTTTGAGAAGTTCTGAAAAATCTTTGGCGATTGGAACGTAATTCATCGCATAGGTCGCTCCAATATTTGTACCCATTTCTTTCATTCTTCTGTAAGTTTCTTCATCGGTTAAATTAAATCGTTTCATAATGCGCTGTAACCAATAAATCCCGTTACGCATTTGATTAAAACCCATCTTGTCGCTAATTAATTCTTTCCGTGTATGTTCCGAGGTCTCTAGAATTTCTTCAGTCATGTGGTTTGGTTCCTATCTTCGGGTGATGGTTAGATACAATAACTCAAGGTGAAATAATAAAAGAAGTAATATAATTTCTGTGGGTTATGTATATAATAATTGTATCGAATTACCCCCGAGGCTCAAAAAAAAAAGTGAAATATTCTGTTCGGTGGAAAAATCCCCCTGTATGTTCGCAATGTAATACTTCCCATGACCTTCCCGAATTATGGTGTGAAAAATGTAATGGAATCAATACAATCCAAGCAATTCAAGGGAGGATGCGCTCAAAAATGAATCCATCTACCCTTTGGGATTTTTCAGATTTCTTTCCATCATTTTCACACCATATTTCACTGCAAGAAGGTCTCACACCAGTGGTTTCCGTTAAGAGCATACCTGCTCTAACTGGATTAAAGTTGAAATTGGAATTTAGAAATCCCACTGGGAGTTTTCGAGACCGTGCTGCGGCTCTTATTTTATCCGAAGCCCTCGCCCGAAAAAAGACGAATATAATAAGCGTGTCGACCGGATCCTTTAGCATAAGTATTGCAGCCTATGCAGCATCCGCGGGAATAAAATCGACTAGCATTGTTCCACAAAATATTGAATTATCGAGAATTGAACAAATGAAATTGTACGGATCAGAGGTTATCATCAAAGGAGATAATTTAGAAAAAACTTTGGCTGAATCGCAGAATTATATTCAGGAATTACAGGCTAAATCGTTGTATTCAAATTTTTACACGCCTACACCCGAAAAAAATTTACTGACAATTGAAGGACAAAAAACAATCGGCTTAGAAATTGCCTTGGAATATCCTGAGATTGAAAACATAATCATTCCCAGGGGATCGGGATCATTGCTCTATTCAATTTATCGGGGACTGCAAGATGCTAAGAAATCCGGTTGGATAGAAACAATACCCCATCTATTTGGAGTAGCTTTGAAGAAGACCGATGATTCGCATTTGGCAGAATCTTTAGATATTCAAAGGGATCCACGCTGGTCAGATATGATAAAAGAAGTCGTGAAAGAAACTGGAGGCAAGGAAATGAATATCACAGGCGAACGAATGGTAAAAGAAGCTCTTGCCGTAGCAAAATATGAAGGTTTACTCATTGAACCCGCCTCGGCATCGGTTATTGTTGCTTCACAGATATTGCACGAAGAAATACCCCTTAATATGGAAAAGAGTATGGCGATTCTTACCGGCTCAGGGCTTAATTCAATGAATGTTTTTGCTACCCAATTGCGCGAAAAGAAAAAGGTGGTGTGGGGTCTGTCGCCCGCAACAGCCAAATTTGAGATATTAAGAATAATTGCTGAAGGCAAAGCGCACCATGGATATGGAATATGGCAGTCCACAGGAAAAAAAAACACAATTCAATCGATCTATCAACATTTAAAAAATTTAGAGGAAGATAAACTAATCCGAAACGATAATCAAAAAGGAAAACGGGCATTTTTTTCGTTAACTGGAAGAGGTATGGAAATTTATGTCAAGATGAGAGAAATAATCGACCTTTAAAACTAATGACGGGGTTTCTTTTTGCATTTTACCGATGACTATACAACATGAAACTTTAATATAGTTGAAACTATAATTTATTCAGTTTCTCGATATAATTATCGAGTAATCGGAGTGTTACAATGAATAATCAAATCGAAACCAAGTCTCAATTTACCCCGGATGTCACCGAACGAACAATCCCCGAAGCGGAAAACCCCAATTATGCACTCAAGATTGCAATTCTCGGTATAATGACTGCTTTAGAAACAGTTGCTACCATTTTGCTATCCATATATATTCCAGCTACGCAGGGCTATTTCAATCTGGGGGATGGAATCATATATATCACCGCAATCCTTTTTGGATCCTACATTGGCGGTTTTGCAGGGGGTTTTGGTGCCGCCTTGGCCGATATCATTCTAGGATATTCGGTTTATGCTCCAATTACACTTGTTGTCAAGGGACTACAAGGATTTGTTGTTGGTTGGATTTATCACAAATTCGCCAGTTCCAAACAATTTGGTGGAAAATTAGTCTACAAAATTTTAGCAATTGTTTGTGGTGCCCCGATAATGATTGGTGGTTATTTTTTTGCCCAATATTTTATGTTAGGATATGGTGGTGCCGTTGGTGAATTACCATTTAATCTTTTACAAGCTCTTCTTGGTATGGCTTTAGCGATTCCAGTAACAGTTGCTATCGAGCAGGTGCCCCAAATGACCCAAATAACATCTATGCTTAACGTCCCAAATAAGAAATAAAATCAGACATTGCAGATGCGTTGTATTGTCTATTATTACTTATTGTATCTCTCCTTTTTTTCCTTAACTTTTCATAAATTTTTCCTCTAATTTTCTTTTAACTCAAGGGTTAAATTTTTCGGATAATTACTGATTCCTATGACACCGAAATATGTAATAGGCGGAAACTGGAAGTTACAAATTTTACGAGTTGAAGAAGCTGTATCGATTGCTACCGCAATTGCCGAAGCTCTCGAGAAGCTTGATTTGGGTACCACCGAAGTATTTATTGCTCCTTCTTATACTGCTCTGTATGCAGTGGCACAGGCAATAAAGGGTACGAAATTGAAATTAGCCGGGCAAAACATGTATTTCCGCGATAAGGGCGCCTTTACGGGAGAAATCTCTCCGGACTCTTTGAAGGATGTTGGATGTGAATATGTTCTCTTGGGACACAGTGAGCGAAGAAGAATTTTCGGCGAAACTAACGCACAGATCAACCAAAAAGTAAAAAAAGCATTAGAAAAAAATCTAAAACCTGTGTTATGTATTGGTGAAACCGCCCAAGAACGGAAGGATGGTCAAATGGAAGCGGTAAATCGGCAACAATTGGCAGAATCCTTGGCCGACGTTGAACCAGAACAATTATCCAACATAATTATCGCCTATGAACCGGTGTGGGCAATAAACAATCCATTCTTAAATCCGAACGTTGAAATCAAAACCGCCACACCAGAACAGGCAAGCGATGCCCACAACTTTATTCGCGCATGGTTGGTTTCCACATTCGGAGAAACAGCCGGATCCCAGATACCCATTCAATACGGGGGCAGTATGAAAGCGGGTAATTGTGTTGATCTTCTTGCATTACCGGAGATCAATGGTGGATTGATCGGGGGCGCATCCTTATCCTCAGAAACCTTCATGCCGATTATTGAAGCGGCGCTGGGGCAGATGAAAAAGTAAATATGCTCGTTTCTATTCTACTTGAATTGAACCGTCTTTTTTCATTCTATATTTTTTGTCATTGAAACAAATAAAAATCTCTTCCTCGCCCTCGGCGTTTAGGTCAGCCCCCACGAGCTCTGCATTCTTATAAAGCATCCCGTTTAATTGAGTATCGTTGATATTATTTAGATTGTAAATTTCAGGGGGCAGATTTGATTTATTATGCCGAAAATTGTAATGAATTCGACCAATGGAAAATGCTTCTCTTATTCGCCGCGCCATCTCTTTCAAAATATCATCGACATGGGTCTCTAAATGATCAATTGATTGAAGGCCATAGCCATTCTTCCATTGCCCTTCACGACTCTTATGTTTAGTGCGAGCAATGGCTCTAACCATATCTTTCAACTCCACAAAACTAAATTCTTGAAATTTGGGTAATTCTGTCATTTTTGTCACGTTTTTATTTGGAAAAGTTTCGGATTTGGAAAAGTTTTGGATAAGAAAATTTCTCAAACATAATCATTAATCATATCTACAATATCCCGAGCAATGGTATCGATTTTTTCTTTGATTTCATTGTTAAAAATATCAAGATCCTTGGCAAAAGTATCGGTTAGCAAAGTTTTAATCTTGAATTCCATTTCTTTTTGGGTATCTTCATCGAAGATCATATCTGGAAAATCTTGACCACCCTCATTGATTTTATAGGTCACAGTTTCCAAGTATTGGGGAAAAGTTTTCTCCACTCGGGAGAAAAAATTCACATTCGATTGGTATTTTTCGGGATTATCCCGTTTATTAGCCCGCGCATAAATAAACAATTTTATTGCAGCTACGAATTCATAAAAGAAAACACGGGCCTCAAAGTCATATTTCTCGCAGAATTTCCAATATTGTTCAAAGAAATATCCACGTTCTTTTTCCAAATTCCTATAAAGCTTGAAAAAGAATAGCGTCCAACCCAAATCTTGAGCCGGATCCGAGTAACAGCTCATTTCCCAATCAATTAAACCCGAGATTTTGTGTCCATTCACAATAATATTGCTGGGACGCATATCTCCGTGGGTAAAGGAATAACCGGAAAGAGCGAGCAAAGGTTTATGCCCCTTGAACCATTTATAGAGAAATTTAGTATCTGCCTTATATTCTTCATCCAACTTCATTTCACGAAAAGATTTCAATACCTGAGAAACTTCACTGTAAATATATGTCGAGTAGGACATTTTGCGCGTTGATTTTGGATCCAAATAGTAGGATTGGAATTTTTTTGTGCGAATATTATGCAATTTCCCCAGAATTCGGGCCAAATCCGCCAAAAATTGCCGAGTTTGCTCCAAGCTAAATGTGTGAATGGTTTCTAAAACGGGTTTCCCCTTGAGCTTCTCGAGAATTAAAAATCTGTAGCCGATGTGGGAGGTGTCCTCTTCATAGAGATAAAATTTGGCTTTGGGAATATCTAAATCTTGAATTTCCTGTAGGTTACGGGCTTCATTTTGTGCTTTAATCAAGTTTTCATTACGGGGATAAACCCTAAGGATTAAATCCTTGGTAAGAGCCTCATTATCGGAATTCCAATACTGGATTTTCAGAGTATAGACCGCGTTATTCAAACCCAAAGCCAATTCATATGTTTCAATAACCCGATTATACTTTTCCTCTGGTTGAACTAATAATTGTCCCCGTTTTTGGAATCGTTGGGTTAGTGCATGTTTTTGCAGATATCGTTCGAGACGTTTTCCAACCGCAAGGGAATTCCGCAGCCCGAGGGTGATCCGAAGATTGCGCATCATATTTTCTTTTGGGATATTTTCTAAGAGAATAAAGGGAAAACCGATTTTTTTGGCGGAAGGTTCTAAAAGTTGTTTACCAAGCGGGTAGATATTAAGTTTCTTGATTTCTTTCAGTTGGGCTGTATCCAACTCCATCTGATTATGCTTTTCGGTTTGAAAATAGATTACAAGGGAAAATACTCGGACTTCGGGGATTTTTTGCGAGGTCATATAATGGATATTTACTTCACAAACGGCATTTTTGGCATTTTGGTCGAGAATTCGGATGCTTCCGACTTCCCGAAATTTTTCTCGAGAATACATCAATTTCCGCCGAATTCCACGACGACGAAGAAAATCAGAAAGAATTACCACAAACTGATCAAAATCTCCGATACCTCGATCGTCAATCCCCTTCTGTTCCATTGTATATAAAATGATCAGTAAATCGATCTTAAAAAGTTCTCTAATATCGACCAAATGTCTATAAAAAGAAAAATCTATGAAATCCACCAATATATGGGTGCTATTTTTCGGTTTCGCTTCTCACTCGTTTCTCCAGATCCCGAAATATGCCCAAAACTTGCTTATCCGCAAAATCGGGAACCAATACCTTAAATTTTTGATAGTGTTGGTAAGCTTGAGAATATTCACCTAAATTGTAGAGAACAAGGGTTAAATTTTTCGTAGCAGTGGGATCGTCGGGATAAAGTTGGAGAATTTTTTCGGCATACCGTTGGGCTTGCGAAAAATTTCCAGTACCAAATTCAATTGCGGCAATTCTATTGAGAATTAGTTTATTACTTGGTTTTTTTTTCAGGGCTTCCTTCAAATGCTGCAGGGCCTGGGGGTATTGGGTTGAAAATTCATACGCTAGGGAGATGGAATAGTGGGCTTCGGAATACTCGGGTTCCAATTGCAGGGCATGCTGAAGGGCTTCGATGGCATCCGAATAGCGATTAACTTCAATATAAGCATTACCCAGATTGTTCCACACGCGGTGATCGCTGTCCTTTATATCCAAAGCATATTTATAACACTCAATTGACTCGTTATAGAGTATTGTGCCTTTCTTCTTGGCTAGAACCTGCAGAGTCGAACCCATATTGAGATATAATCCATACATTATTCGATCGTATTCTATTCCTTGCACCTGGGCCGGTACTTCCCGAATCCTTCGATAATAGCCTAACCCGGTTTCAAATTGCCCAAGCTGGACATAGGTTAAGCCCAGATGATAGTATTTTAACAGCTCAAAGTTGGAATCTGCCAAATGGTGGAAAAATGGAAGAGCTTCGGCATACTGACGTTGACTATAGAGCGATAGCCCTCTTTCGAAGATTTCCTTATCGGATTTCTGGTTGTAGGTCTCTGGAAGAACAGGATCATGATCATGATCAGAGTCAAGGTTAGGGTCAAGGTTAGGGTCAGGGTCAGACATATGTATCTAATCTCAAATAATTGAATGTAGGAAAAAATGTTAAGTTTTTGATTTTATTCTTGGCGGGTTAACTGGGCGGTGATGGTTCATGTAGCTATGCGGATCATATACAATATAATACTCGCCCTATGTAGCGATTGGCTTCGCCGTCAAGTCTATTCGGGGGTTTTCACCGGGGTTTGCGAATAGCTGTCATTCGAATAGGGAGCTAGTTTAAACACGAACAGTTTTCTATACACCGCCCAGCCACTGAGTTCAATTTTTGCGTGATTCCACAGATTGGCCACTTTATCTTCTAACAGAAGGGGGATAGGACAATTTTCAACGGTTTTTTCCACGTACCCAGTGTCGGAATTCAAGAGAATTTCTTCCCTAGATTGTATCGTTACTTGGGCTATCTTGGATACTCCACATCATCCCCGATAAACCCGTTCAAACACCACAATCACGGGATCGGCCAGTCCTTGAGATTTCTCACGGGCAAACTGAACCGCCTCTGGACTGATGTTCATGGTTCTCACATACTTAAACGCAGATCAACTTAAAAATGAATTGCCTTCATCCATTAAGAGAATCACCTCTCCTTCCTTCAAACCGAAAAAATTGTTGGACAGAAAAAAGTTAAATTATAAGGTCATTCCACTAATTTACACCTAAGGAAAATTTCGAAAAAAAGGAGAATTTTGAAAAAATGGTTGATAAAATACCCATAGTGGGGATAGATAATTCGGGAAAAACATCGTTAATCCGCACCTTCCAACGAGAATTCGGAGAACTTGCAACCCTTAAACCAACCAAGGGAATTGAACGAACACAAGTCACTTTTTTGGACACCGACTTAATTTTATGGGACTATGGGGGGCAGACCAGATTCAGGGAAAAATATTTGCGCTTGGCCGACATGCATTTCGGCGACCTTGAAGAAATGTTCTTTGTGGTTGACATACAAGATCAAGCATCCTATCAGGAATCCCTCGAATACTTTCAGATGATCAGAGATGCTCTCGTGGAATATTCCCCGGAAGTGCACCTCAATCTAGTCATGCATAAATTTGACCCTGGAATGGAGCACGATTCTAATTTAAAAGGAATGCTCAGCACTGTGGGGCAGAAATTCATGAAGATGGCCGAACCTTTGCAAACGGTAATGTTTGAGACTTCGATATTTAATCCCCTCTCCGTGATCCACGCCTTTTCCAAAGCAATTATTGGCAATAGCGAATTAGCCGACACAATTACTGAAGCTTTGCGAGATTTTGTTAAAATAAACAAGTATCACGACCAAGTGGATTTGGTACTGTGTTATTCCGATAATTTGGTTGAGATCGGCAGTTTTATCAAAGCAGATGTAGATCAAACAACGTTAAAGGATGCTGCATTCGATATTTTCGCCGCTTTTGAACCAAAAATGCTCAGTCTCCAATCCGGAGAATTCGAGATCGAAAATCAGCATATGGAATTACTCGTCCACCGTGTAAAGGGGAAAGAAACAACCAACTTCTATATTCTGATCGGTTATCATCCCCATATGGTGCACAACGTCCTCGAATTAAAGGATAAGGTAAAAATCCTACGCACCCAATTGGAAAAACTTATCCAGATGATGTAGAATTTCAAAAACACATCCCTAAAACATTTTTTTTGTACTTTTCTAATTTTAGAATTTTTACTTTCTCTTCTTTTTCTATTCCCTTCTCTTCCCTTTCTCTTCCCTTCTCTTACTTTGATTTCTTTCATTCTCTACTCGTTAAGGTAAATATATTAGGAAATGAATATCAAGGGATAAATAGATAAGAAATATCGGGATAAATAGGTAAGAATTATCGGGATAAATAAAAATAAATAGGGATTAAATCGTCCGCACTAAGGCTTTTGTTGAATAAGATTACCCATAAAATTTTGCCAATTCTCCATCTTGGAGGTTACTTTATCGAGCAATTCTTCATCGGATATTG
Organism: Promethearchaeota archaeon; assembly: GCA_018238965.1. Taxonomy (GTDB): domain Archaea; phylum Asgardarchaeota; class Lokiarchaeia; order Sigyniarchaeales; family Promethearchaeaceae; genus Harpocratesius. The sequence continues at coordinate 21,295 of JABCSI010000006.1, read as the reverse complement.
CCGAATAGATGTAGAGATAGCCCTTGGTGGTGCCGGGTGAGAGATCATCCCGATTTTTGGATTTACAACGCTTTTCAAAGGCAGCCAATTTAAATTGTTCCCGGGTGACTAAACCTTGGTCGAGTAAGCGTTTCAGTTTTTTTTGTTCAACTGACCTTTCAGAAGATGATTGTGCGACCAAGTTTTGCACACAGGTTCCATCCGTACCAATCGAACGTAGTTTGATGAAACATGCGACTTGACTTTTAGTCAGTCCAAACAGAGATTTGATCATTCGAGAAAGTTCTTTCTCCAGGGCATCTTGAAACTTAGTACGAAACCCTTCTTTCTCATCCGAAAAGTCTTCTTCCACATCGACCACTGTTTGTATAATATTCACTCTCCCTATTTGTAGTTTTGTAGTAAAGGCTGGAGATAAAATGTAAAAACTGATAAAATGATAAATTGAAAAAAAAAAAGTATTGTAAATCTCAGTTGTCCGTTAACGATAATCAGTTGTAAAGGATTTTATTAGATTACAATCAATTATTATATATTATTATTCGAGTTTTGCCAAAACCGCATCAACAATTTGTTTGAACTGGGCTTTAGGCGCCATCCCAACTTGTCGGTGGACCAATTTCTTGTTATGGATGAACAGTGTAGTTGGAATACCAGTTACTTGGAATTGCTGAGCAATGGCTTGATTGTGATCGACATCGAGCTTTGTGAAGATTACGCCCTGGGTAAGGTATTCTTTTTGGAGAGATTCATAAATGGGTCCGAAGGCTTTGCAAGGTCCGCACCATTCTGCCCAGTTGTCTACTATAATCAGATTATTTTGATAATCGTTTACAATTTGATTGAAATGATCAATTGAGGTAATGTCGATAACTTCGTCGGGGATGGCGCTTTTGGAGCCAGCACCCATCATTTCTTCCGCTTTTTTCTGTCGGAGCATTTCAAGTTCCATATCTTTGGTATTGTCTGCCATAAGGGTTCACTTTGATATAAGAATATAATTTTCAATTAAGTAGTTGGGAAACCATAACAGATGGTTTTTTCTCCAACTCTAAATAAATTTAATACACGGCAGTATATAAAGGTTGGGCATTTTTTTTACCTTACCATAAGATATCCAAATCCAAAAATTAGTCCGGTATTAAATTTCCCTATAGATATGCATCATTATCATTATCTGACGCAAACTCGGCATTTGGATTGTAATAAGTTCCGCTATATTGTTCGAAACCTTGGATTATTTGCTCAGCTATCTCTGGAGTTAATATTGGTTGAGAAGAAGCTAATTTGACAAGTTCTTCAATATTTTTTTTCCCAAATTTAACACATAACTCCAAAGTTTCTTGCTGAGATATCTTTCTACCCAATTTCTGGATGAGGATGGCTTGAAGTTTATCAATTTCTTCCTTATTTTTGATTTTAACAACAGCCATGAGTAGTAAAAGAAACTAAGAGTATAATAATATACCGATAGCAAAATTCAGAGAAAGAAATAAAAGCAAAAAAGCAAAAAAGCAGAAAAGCAGAAAAGCAGAAAGCAAAAAATAATATTGCAATTTAAATATAGAGCATGATTTTTTCGATGTGGTCAATCAAATACCGCACCTTATCTTTCAGATCAAGCACATTGTATACATTGTCGTGCTTGAATCCCACGAGAAGGAAATAATCGTCATCGCCGCCCTTAATTCTGTGCGTTAAAAGCTCCATATTAGCTGAATCTATCGAAAACTCGCCCGATTGAATCTTCAGTTTCTTGGGCTCAAAGGCTTCAAAAATATCCTTGGCAGCCATTTTCAGTTCTTGGGGATCAATTCCTTCCCTGAAATAGCTACCCAACTCCACCAGATCGGGAGAATAGATCAACATCATTTCAATTTGTTCGATAAAATTATTTTCTTCCACAAATTTGCCCAAAATCACTTCCAGATTCCCGCTGAGAATATTATTTCCCAAAACTGCTTTGGAAAGTGCATGAATGACCGAAATAGGATTGAAGATAGAGGTTTGGTATATTTTCGAGGTCAATGGATCCGCTAGACTTTTAAATTTCGTGGAGACTGTATCCACCAATTTCGCCATATTGGAATCAGATTCCATGCCCGGATCGTATTTGTGAATAATGAGGTTGAGCATGACATGGGGCGAATATTCCAATAGCGCCGTCCGAATGAGTTGAAAGTAATTAATTACTTCACTCAATTGGTTTTGATCTTGGATATCAATTACAAAGAATAACTGCTCGAGATCAGAAAAATATACCTCCGCCTTGTGCATATATTTCCCCCGATATTTTTCTTGGCCGCCAAAGTCCCAAATTACGATCTCTTGATCGAGGAACGTAATTTTGGTGCGCTCGATACCTTTAGTTGGTTTCAACTTAGCGAGGGCTTTGAATTCTCTCTGAAATGTGCGTATTAAACTGGTCTTTCCACTGTTTTGAAGCCCTACTATGGGTATTTTTTCTACCATTTTATTCATAATTCTCCTATAGGTGTAAGTTAGTGAAATAACAATTTAAATTTCTTGGGCGATCCTATGAATTCCCATGAGAAGCTGGAAAATGGAAAAAAGAACAGTTAGCCTACAACTACTTCACGCATGGAGAAAAATTAACGAATCTTCTTGTAGTAAAAGAACAACGATGAAAACCCGAAGAGTGCCACAACATACAATCCCAAGCTGAGGAAATCAATTCCAGGTATGATAATGACAGCAAATCCCACCGAATCTACGAATTCGCCTTCCGCAAAAATATTAATGGCAATTTGTGTTTCGTAGGGATATTCTTCGTTTGCATCCATTACCCAAGAAAATTGGACAGGAGAAGAAGTGAGTTCCAATACACTCTGATTGGCCGGATAATCACTTCGGAGAGTTGCAAAGGAAGGATCAAGTTGAAACGTTAAATTACAGGTTGAATTTTGGGGATAGAACGGCAGAACCGACATGCTAACCTGAATTGGACGTTGATCCGAAATCTGCAGGGAAGAATACCCACTATCAATGGTTTCATTAAAGCGGGGCGGAATATTGAGGGGAGTAAAATCTATGGAGGCGGAAAGGTTATAGGCCGCGGAATAGTAAGGAGAGGGTGAATGATGCAATGAAAAGTAATTGATCACTTGGGTAGGGTTATAGGATGATTGTAGAATAAGATGCGCAGACGACGAGATAGCGAAAGAAGGGTCAAAGTTGGGATAAAAAGGACCCGTAATCATAGATATCGGTTCCAGACTCCACCCATTCTCGCTATTTTCAACGTAAACACCATCCTTCAATTTCATGAGATATATTTGACCACCGGTGGAATTTACCAATATTAGGGCCTCAAATTGCCCGACTGGAGTAATGTCGCTGACGAGAAAAGTGGGGATAATCGGAAATTGGGATGAAACATAACTCTGATTTGTCACCACACCAAACGTAGAATTTAGGGTGAGTGACTCACATGACCATGGATTTTGCGCCTCAGATTGCAACCACGCAAGATGGAGGAGAGCCTCAGAATTACTATGCAGTTGAGGGGATTTCAGGGTGATATTGCTGGAAACATTGAGAAAAACTGTGGAATCGCCAAATTCCCCACTGGAATAATTCAAATAGGAATAGGTTGTGTTTGACCATTCATAAACATCGGTAGTGTAATTTTCCGAGGAATTAAAATTCGAGATCACCACCGATGAGGAGTTAACTTCATTGGGAGTATAACTATGTTGATAAGATACAAAAGAAAAGGCATGGGTGGATTCGTTTGAGCGATTGGCAGGGAAGATGGATTTAGTGTGCAACACGAATTGTGCCCGCGTAGAATTCTGTAATACCATCCCAAGTGACAGCACGAATAAATCCAAATCCACACTGAAATCTTCTTGCCCAAATTCCACGGTGCGCTCGGTGCCGCTTTGGGAAGTAGAATTCATTACGGTGGTATTGTGAAATGTGGTATTGGTTTCCGTCCACGAGGTAAAGGTATGTTTGGGAAAAAAGTATGTGACCACTTGATTGATGTCTCGAGAGAACCACCCAATATGGGGCTTATTCCACTCATCGAGCTCGAATTGAATGGTGGAATTCATTGAAGGAATGGCAGATAAGGATGTCTGGACCCATTCGGTCCCGTTTCCCTCAGACGGATCCATAACCAAATAACGATGGCCAACTTCTTCTATACCTACGATGATATGCGTGCTACCATCGGAACCTACCCGTATTTGAGGATTGAGAAGTTTTTCTCCATGTTGGAAGATCTTTTCTCGAGAAATAAGCTGAAATGCAGAATCGAACACCGAGTAATATAGATAGTATTGGGATAAATCGGCTTCGGTTGAAGCGAGATGTATGGAATTATTAACATCTTGAAAGAAAGCAGCACCTATACCTTGTCCGATTTCTGTAGGCGTTCCAACCACGAATGGATTAATTTCCAATTCCGCAGAATGTGAGATGTAAACCCCGGAAACGGGAGTTATAGAAATCAAACTGGATATACATAAAACAAGCAGAATATTACCGATAAGTAGAAGGGAAAGAGAAGAACGGTTCATATAGTTTCACACAGCATTCGGAGAGTATTATTGGAGAATAGTCGATTCAGATTCGATTAAATTTAATTAGAGTTCGCTTAAAGTTTGATTAAAATTTGATCAAAGTTGATTGAAGTTCGATTAAATTTCAAGTATATTACTTGTATATTTCAGAAGATATTTGCATTCCCTTGAATTTGATATAGGGCACCTGAGCATTCATTACGAGCCGTGTTTCCTTTGAAATAGCATCAATGTTATGGAGCATCTTGTATATATTCCCGAAAATAATGCCACCCCTCACAGGAGAAGTCATCGAACCGTTTTCTATCATATAAGCATTGTCAATGGGTGCCCCGAAATCACCACTGATGGGATTTGGATGCAACCAGGGGATATTGATAATGAGGATAGCACGAGGACTATCTTGGACTATATCCCGCAGTGATTGGTCACCAGGTTCAACCACCAAATTATTCATTGCAATGTTTATGGATCCGCCGCGTTTTGGATTGAGTTGGGCATTCCCGGTGGATTCTTGATTAAGGAGAGTTGCATATTTTTGATCATAGAGATAATTCTGCATAATTCCATTGGAAATCACCTCCGTGCGTTGTTTTGGATTTCCCTCAGAATCCCATGCCGAAGTGTTCAACCCCCCTTCGATAAGACCGTCATCCACGAGGGAAAATTCTTCCACCCCCACTTTGTCCCCCACTGCAAAATGGGAAGTTTTTTCATAGAGAGATTTGGCATTGGCCGAATATCCCGCAGTCATCAAAAGCCCTTTTCTGATCAATTCAGGGGTAAAAATTACATCTATCTTTTCATTTCCAGAAGGAGGGCTGGCATTAAGGGCATCCCGGGCACGAGAAGCCCATTCTGGTACCAATTGGCTAAATTTTAAATCCCGTGCAAGTTTGAAATACCCCCTGGGCCAATATTCCGCCATTTTCCCTCCTTTTTCGGCTTTGAAGGAAAATTCATAGGAAAAATTACTGGATAGTTTGAGTTTGTGAAAACCTTGGCTATTTACCAGCATTTTCTGTTTTCGGAAGTAACGAAAATGTCCCGCAGTGGTAGTTGCGGGAATAATTTCTTTCAAATTCTGCTGGATTTCCTTCCCCTTCGATTCTAGAAAGGATTCAGGGTCATCCCAAATGTGTTTATCATATGTTAGGGGATTAGCATACTTTTTTCCAGGAGAAACTAACTCATATCGGGGACCAACATTTATTGCTGCCAACGAATGGGCTTGGGAAATAGCTTTCTGAATATGTTTGGGATTGGTGGAATTCAAGTGAATAGAACCAAAACCCATCTGATTATCCCCAATTTCTCGAAAGACTCGAATAAAATAAGAAAGATTGCTGTAGTTGGTTTGTTCCTCAATTTCAGTCTTACAATAATGTATACCGTTTATTCGAACATGATACAGGTAAAGATCCCATTTCGGGATTTGGGCATGGTGGATTTCAGATTCAACTAAATCGGCGAGATTTCCTATAGAAAAGGGTCGATTAGATTGTGTATTCGCTGTCATTTCATCTTCCTCCTGCTTTACCCCGGGCTCACAAATGCCTTATCTGCCTTAATGTGGACTCCCCCATAAGTTACCGGTACCCATTCATCTAGGCCCTTACGACTATTTAAGCCCACAAAATCCACGGGTCCTTTAGAAACCCCAGTAATCGATAATAAGAAATCCCTAGCCTGTCCCGAGAGAGTAATTCCAGTGACCCGTTTAGATAATTCTCCATTTTCAATTAAATAACCCGATTTTGAATTGCATTGAAGGGAGCCATCAAATTCTTCCATGCCATAATCCCCGTTTTCGACCAATAAACCATGCGGGATATCTGCGATCATCTCTTCCAGACTTTGATCACCGGGTTCAATAAAGGTGTTGGAATTACGGGGATAGATAGGATGCATGAAATTCTGTCGTCTCCCATTCCCTCGAAGCGCCTTAGGCATATCCAACATTGTGGCAGTCATACGGGAATGAAGATAGTGGGTCAATATGCCGTTTTCAACCATCGGTGTTTTTTGGCTTAGTACACCTTCATCATCGAACAAATAATTTCCATAAACACCAGATTGGAGAGCATCGCTGATATTTACCAATTCCGATGCTACTGATTTATTAAAAAACTGCTTCCAATAACTACGGTCCTGTACTATTGTATCTCCCTGCACCCCATGTCCGAAAATCGCATGGGCAAGAATCCCTGATACACTCGGATCACAAATTACAGGTAAAATTCCACTCGGAGGTAGCGTAGCTTGGGCAATCTCAATTGAAGTTTGAGCAAATGACTCCAAGCGTTCCGATGTAAGTTGGTCCAAGACTTCCCAACCTCCTTGACCACTTATAGTCATTTTATTGGAATCGACTTTTCCTTTTGCAGTGACTATCGTTGATATTTGTAATCCAATACGGGGAAGGACTTGTCGTAAAAGACTATTTTCGGTATTATAAAAGATCCGCTCTTGAATTGAGTCTTGAAAGTAAACAAATACATTTTTGACGCGATCATCACTGGATTTTAGCAAATCGAAATATCCATTCATTTGTTGAACTTTATCGGCGATGGAAATATCGGTAAAATCGCGTTGCATGGGCAATTCTTTGTCAAATTGATGTTTTGGGTGGGATATCAACTCAACGTTGGGAAAAAATTCAATTTTTGAGAGCAATCGTTCCACTTGCTTCTTTAGGTGGAAAATTTCAGGGTGGGCAATTTCAAAATATTTCTTACCATTAAAAATTCTAAATACAAACCCACGCATTTTCGGTCGAGATATTGTGTTGGATCCCGAATTGGAACGTTTAATTGTTAATAAAGACATTGAATCATAAAGCAAGTCCGCATAATATTTGTTCGGAATGCGGTTAATAAGATCCTGCATCTCTGCAATAATTTGTTCTTTGCTTATGATCATCTCAGATTTCCTCGTTAATTATGCTCGTGATTTATCAATTTAACCTCCCTTAATAGATTTATACTTGTCTAGGCGGCTTTGATATTCACGTACCATGAGAATTTAGTTTTGTAAAACACCACAATCCTTTACGTTTTTATAAGTATTTGATGATTATCGAATTCTGGATGCATTACGAAATATGAATTATTTATAGGGAAATATGAAAATTTATACTCCACTATTAATATTCCACCATTAGCACTCACCGAGGAATTCTTACGACTTTAACCAATAAACTCAAATTACCACGGGATAAACCGCAATTTGCTCAAAAAAAGAAGAGCACCTCTAAAAGACAAAAGAAAACAAGCAGAGATGGAGTGCTTATTGCGTTAGCGGGAGTTCATGGAGTTGGAAAAACAACTATATATGAATTATTGAAATCTGAATTTGAGGAACATCCAACCATACGTCTTTTCCCTGAACGATTACGGGCGAATCCACCTGTGCCATTCGGTTCTAAGGATAAACAAATTGCATTTCGGGCGGAATTACATTATCAACAACAAATGCTCGCAAGGAACATGTATATCAAACAATTTATCACCAATCACAGTCAAAACGTGGCGATTACGGATCGTAGCCCCCTATCTACTCTGATTTATGGTCGATCATTAGGATTGCCGAAAATCGACTACGAACTGATATTGGATACTTATAATTCCGTATCATGGCAAAAGGAATATATTATCTACTTACATGCCGATCCCCGAACAATAATGGATAGAATTTATCGACGGGGTTCATTGGATGCTAATCGTGAAAAATGGAATGAAAATGATTTTCAATATTTGATTCGAGTGATGAACATGTATTCCGAAGTTTTCACTGAGTTTAATTTCAAGGAAAAACGCAATCTCTTCAAAATAAATACAGAAAAACTCACACCCCACCAAGTGGTAGATCAAATAGTTGAGATCATCCAGAATATAACCGGCATTCAATTGGATAATCGCTTTAAGGGCCCTACAAATCAATCAAAATTATCGGATTGGGTAAAAAAGAAATAAAAAAATATTGCCAAAATAGGATATTAAAATATATCTTTAACCAACCCAAAGGACATATCGATGATTTGGTTTACTTCCTCAACAGGAAGAGACAAATAGTGATTCCTATTTGGTAGAAAATCCTTTTCATTTGATGGATATTGTTCCTTTTGTTCGTTTTGTTCGTTTTGTAAAAAATGACTGGGGTGTAAAATTTGTGCGTTTGTAATATTCTGGAAGCGGCTTCCAAGTTCCGTCGATCTGACTGAAAAACCCATCTCCTCAGCGGTCATTTTATAAGCCCGTGTGATCTCCTCTTTCTTTATATAAAATTGGGCGGGATTGCGGAAATAATTAATGAGATAATCCAGAAACAACCGCTCTTCCATGCTCGTTTTCATGACATAATCAGCCATCGCTAGAGAATCAATTGTAACCCCTTCAAAATGATATTGTATTATTCGACGGATATCCTCTGCCAGAATTTCCCCCTTTTCTTCGATGATGGGATAAATTCTCTTTAGAATGTTAATACAACTACCTGGCACCTTAGTACCATATTCAATTATGTAATCGATAATGAGATTCAAAGCAGTAGGATCGATATAATTTTTAAATGCCATGATGGAACGCTGAGAAACTACATCCATCAGCTCCGATTTATCTAAAATCCCCAATCTAACCCTATGATCCAATTGAGAAAATTGATTAAAGGCATAAAATTGATTCCCGGTGTTAATGGAAGAGAGAATGTGCAAATTTTCGGTTGATTTGGCAAAATTAAGAAATTTTTCCATAATTTCATCCTCAACATATTCAATTTTTTGCATATAGAGGATTACCGGGCGCTTGCACTTTTTTAGTAACAATTTGAATGTATTCCACAATGTTATGGTATCCCAAGTCATAGCATCCTGCAACCTGAGACTTACATTCAGAGTTTGGCATAATTCCTGCAATACTGTGAAAATTATTTGGCCTAATTCTTGATCGGCACAATCCACAGGAAGAATTATTGGTGAGAGCGAATCTGATTTATCTGATTTACCTGTTTTGTTCTGCAATTGAAACCACTGAAATATGACATTCATCATCAAGTTCTTTCCTGCGCCCTTTAATCCGTACAAGGTAAGATTAGTATTATATTGGTCTTCCAAGGCATCTTGAATGATCCCATGAAGAACTTCGGTCTTTTTTTGACGGGGAATTATTTTCGGTGGTAAATAGTTATGATTGAATATTGCACGGGGGCCGACGTATTGAATTTTTGAGGGATCCGACAAAATGCTGAGATAGGCTGAAAACGATTTAGGAGGTTTTCTGAATTGAGTCATGGGAGCATCACAATTCTAATTTGGGGAGAGTATTTAAAGACCGAGAAAGAGTGGTCACCGAAAGTAAAATTGAAGATGAATTGATTTGAAGCTGATAAGAAAAGGAAATTGAAAATGATATGACGATGATATGAAAATTCTAAATGAAAGGGAAACTTGGTATACTAATTCTGGGAAAAAACGGGCAATACGTACTAATTAGCAGTAAAACATTTTAAAAGCAAAATTATTATTATAAGTATAGGAAAATAATCCCGAGGGTAGATTTATTTTGGCAATGATTTCTCAAGAAATATCGACAAAACTTATGCATGAAATTCAGCGGATAGAAAACGGAACGGATCTCGAACGGATCGCAGTAATCAGCCGTATTGGCATGGCGATCGCCAGTGCTCGTTCGGATCAGATGGACGCGGATGCAGAAACAGCGAGTTCATCAGCTCTCGTCGATTTATCGGAACGGTTAAGCAAATCTGTACAACACGGGAATCTTCGGGAAATATTGGTTAAGGCCGAGCAAGGTTTTGTCATTTTACAATTCATTAATGAAGAATACATGGTATTTGGTGGAATCTCCAATCCTCTACGTGTTGGCTATTATATGGAATATTTAAGGAATATCTCTCATAAATTTGCCTTTATACTGGCCGGAAATCAAATTACCGATGAACTTCAAAAAGAAATCGAAGCAAACCGCGATCGTGATTTTCGAAAGAAACAAGAAGCTAAGGCTCCCCTAACAGCTGGATTTCAGATGGATAAGACTAATGAAACAGATAAATCGGCCATGGAAGGTGTTCTCTCATTTCTAAAAGAATGGGGTGGAGAAGATGGAGCAATAACACCCAATGAGAATAATATAGTAGGCATCGACAACGATGTAATGTTTGGTATGGATAATCTGGCCCCTACTCCCATCTCACCCACGCAGCTCTCCCAAGCCCAACAAATTAAGCCATCAAATGACATGGAAGATATTTTCTCTGCCTTAGATAATATTGGTGCAGATGCACCTTCACCCTCACTAACACCATCTCCTTCTTCATCTCCCGTTGACACCATGGCACCCCAAGATCAAGATATGGATGATTTACTTTCAGCATTGGATCAGTTTTCCGATAAGGCGACCCCTATTTCACCACCAATTACCCCCGCACCCCAAGCAAGTGCATCATCATCAACCCCCGAAGCATCATTGGATGATATTTTGGGTGTTTTAGACGATTTGGCCCCGGTTACAAAGAATTCAGCGGTTGCGACAAGTGGACTTTCCATTGATGCGACCATTGATGACGGAGGTATTCCGGACGATATTCTTGCAGAACTGAATGAAATCTCCGAAACAACCACAACTAAAGTCACAACCTCCAAATCTCGGCAAATAGAACAGCAACAGAGCCACCCCTATGGAATTCCTATTTACAAAAATGAAGTTCCTCCAGTTCCGCTTCAGGATTATGTCTCCTTTGAAATTGGTTCATTAACTGGCAGCGAACCTGCAACTCCTACTCAAGTATCTTCCCAACCCGCAATTACAAGTACTCCAGCATATTCAATTAATGAGCAGCCTGTAGTACAAGCACCGGGCGCAAAACCCGATTTTGAGGCAATTGCTTCGGAATACGATGATGTGGATTTGGACATAGAAGAGGATGCAATGCTACAAGCGCTCGAAGAATTGGATTTTGATAAAATTGGCAAGGAAAAAAAAAAGTAACCCTTTTTTGTGCAATATTACCAACTGATTTTGGCGAATGATCATAAGCTTTATAATTTTCAAAACTATATTACGTTTGAATAATTATGTATGTGCTTAGACAAAAAAGGATTAAAGTAAGTTTATTACTTCTTATCAGTCTATTATTCATTCCTCATTTAGTTCTTGGAGTTAATTCAGGGTTACCTGAATCAAATACGACTGAAGAAGTTGACGATTCCGTTCAGATGAATTTATGGGTCGAAAGTGAAGTTTCGGGAGTGATCGATGGAAGCGTAACTGATGCGGGCCGGGAAGGATCCATGCAAGTTTTGGGGTATCATCATCAAATTTCTGCCCCTCCCGATGGCTCAAATATACACAACCCTTTTAGAATTGTTAAGAATGTAGATGAAGCATCTCCATTGTTAATGCAGGCTTTGTGCAACAGAGAAAATTTAGTCAGTGTAACGCTGAAGTTTTATCGCTATGATGATGTCTTAGGGTTCTATGAATATTATCGGATCGTATTAGAAGATGCTCGAATAATTCAAATAGAATCACATGCATTACCCAGTGGTGGATTTACAGAAACGCTCTCATTTGACTATGAAAAGATAACATGGACCTGGATTGATGGAAATATTGAATACAGCGATGGCATTAGTAGGGTATAAACAAAATTTCGGATAAATGAAAAAAAAATGAAACGAAATTTTCACCACCAGTGGGAAATTATTGGAACTCTATTAATTATATTTATCGCTGGAACTTTTTCCACTTCATCTGTTCTAGCGATGGAACAAATTATTCCCATACAATCGGTTTATTCTAATCAATTTACAACAGATGTGGTGTTTGAGAATTCTTTTACCGAGATATCTGAAGATGGCCAGTTTCTGGAACTCAATATTTCGATAATAGTGGTTTTCGAGCAAAATACAACAATTTTAGGCGTGATGCATTTATACGGTCACTCAAACTCATGGAATCTTGATTACATGATTGGGAATTTTGAAAATGTGATCGAATCATGGAATGCGGGAGAACCTCAAGTCCATTTTGCATTTAATGATCCCTACACAATTCATTTTTCTTTTCTTGAAATCGCCCCATATATTCATGAAGATACACCTCAAATTCGGGCATTTGCTTTTTATTCCAATGATTCCCAAGAGTCCATTCAAAATGATATTCATACAATTTATGCTAATTATTACCCTGAATTTTGTGATTCAATCAAGTTTGGAGAAACAATTCCGCCAGGGAACACAGATACGACTAACCCTTCCTGGATTTCAAGAATACCTTCATTTCCACTAATCCCACTTATGGTGATTATAATTTGGAGCAGCAGGCACTTAGTCCAAAAAACAAAACAAAAGAGAAGATAAAATAATTGTAAAGGGAAATTGAAAAAAGGGGCTTATGCAGACTTTTTGGCAAATTGAATCAATAATTCCGCCAATTCAAAGAGATTCAAGTTTTCTATTAAACTGGAGACTTTTGTGCGTACATCTGCAGGGGAAGATCCATCATGCACAATTTCTGTGATATTTTCTATATAATCGTCCACGGATTCGAAAAGAATATCAATTTTGTCTAAACCCTTGAGTTCTGCAATTTCGTCTGATAACCGGGTCTCCAGTCGCTTGAGAAATTCTTGAATCACCTCTCCCTTCGATACTTGCAGTACACTGGCTATCCGCTCAATTTCCTTAATACTGGTTTGTAGTGTTTTGTTCCAATCATTAGTCTGCTGATAATATGGTTTGATGAACAAATCGATGAAATCTTTGTATGTTTTGTCAAGATCTGCGGAATCGATGCTCATTTTCACTCCGTTGGATAGGTCGATTTCTTTTTGAATAGCCATGTTTATACCTCGTGGTATTTATGCAGAATAATCCGTTAATTCAAATATTATTCAAGCATTCTTTCATTTATTCTATTAATAAAATAGCTCGTGAACAAACGAAAGATCCTTAAATGAAGTAGGTTATTTCATGCTAAAAAACTTAGGTAGTGGATTGTTTCATGCTTAGAAAATCACCAGAAACTTTTGAGAAAATCGATGGTATTCGAATATCAGCGGGAAGCGCAGCATTATTAGGATTCACAGATATAAAAGTAGACGTTTGGCCAACTACTTGCTATTTAATGACCTATACGGATGCTTCCTGTGCGGGAGAATGTCAATTTTGTCCCCAAGGTAGTAGTACCCATTATAAAGCAACCGAGCAACTATCCCGGGTGCAATGGCCTGTCTTCAAATGGGAAGAATTTTTACACAGACTACTGAAATTACAGAATAATCAACAACAGGAAATAAAACCACCATTTCAACGCATTTGTCTCCAAACTTTAAACTATCCCGGTTTTTTCGAAGAAGCTCTTTCCATAATCACTACAATTCACGCCAATTTCCCATCTCTACCTCTTTCTGCAGCCATTCCACCCATCAATAAAGAACAAATGGCTAAATTGAAGAATAATGGGCTCGATCGCATCGGAATTGCCCTTGACGCCTGTACTCCGGAATTATTTGAGAAAATTAAGAATCCCTCTCATCAAGGACCCTACCGATGGGAGAAGCATCTCCAAGCCTTGGATGAAGCTTTGGATGTTTTTGGAAATCAGCTGGTTACCACCCATTTAATTGTCGGTTTGGGTGAAACGGAACGGGAAATGATTAATTTGATTGAAAAATGCGTTCAAAAACATGTCCAGCCAGGAATATTCCTATTTACTCCTGTTTCCCACACACCAATGGCGAAGCATCCACGACCAACCATTGAACAATTTCGACGAATTCAAATTGCCCGGTATCTCCTCCTTTTTCAAAAGAAAAACTCTGCGAAACGATTCCAATACTCCCAATCCAAGGGGGAACTGGTGAAGATTTCGGGGCTCACCGAATCGGAACTCAGGGCAATCATCGATAGGGAAATCGCATTTTATACTGCAGGGTGCCCTGGATGCAATCGACCTTATTATACATCCCGCCCAGGTCAAGAACATGACGGATTTCCCCGAAAAATCTTCCCACAGGAAAAGAAACGCATATTTGAGGAACTTTCCCCCTTACTGGACACTATGCAAGAGGACGATTAAAAATGGAAACTTGGCGACTGCTACCCTTTATGACCTATGATGGTTACACGAATATGGCCATCGATGAAATCTTGTTAAATCGGGTAGTCAACAAACAATCCCCCAACATCTTGCGTTTTTATCAATGGAATCCGTCCACTGCCACCATTGGGAGAAATCAATCCCTTTCCGCAGAAATTAACACAGATTTTGCCCGTAATAATAATGTACAAGTTGTACGTCGGATTACCGGAGGAGGTGCTGTCTTGCATTCCCATAATAATGAAATAACATATTCAGTTATTGCAAATACTTCATCTATTCCTTCAAAGATCCAAAGTTCCCGTCATTATGATCCCACAATTTCACCCCGTTATGTAGCTATCTTGGAAGCATTAGCCCAAGGTCTGGAACAAATCGGATACCCGATCGATGTGGGAACTATCCATTGCCCCGCTCTCCTAACCCAAGGCAAAAAAATTTCAGGAAATGCCCAACTATTACGTCGAAATATTTTGCTGCAGCACGGAACAATTTTACTGGATGTAAACCCCGAATTTATGTATTCCGTGTTGAAAGCACCCATAGGAGTATCCTACACCAGAATGGTGCAATCAGTGAGGAGCAAAGTCATCGGATTACATTCTAATTCCCTCCTAGCTAAAGAAAATGCCGGACCGAAACATGGAGATGGGGAAATTGTGCAAGTTTTGCAGGACAGCTTCTCAAAAATCTTCCGTATTCGCTTGGAAATTATACCACTGACAGATGAAGAGCTGAATAAAGCAGAAAAATTAGTTGAAACGAAATATCGCACTCCAGCATGGTTGGAAAAGCATCCATAATCCCAAGGTAACCACATAGAGAATTTCCCATTTTTTGCACCCATATTAACCGTTTAATAACCCCTTATATAATTTCCAAGAGTGTAACGTTTATGCCCCATTTACAACCACTTTCACAGCCCGACTCAAAAATTCCACCTTATCTCCAATCAATACTGGACAAAATTTTAACAAAACGATTCACATTTGCCGATGCAGACTCATTTATGCAGTTTGGTGATGCCGATGATTCACATTGGGAGATATTTTTCGAGAATATTGCCATAAACTTCACTTCTCATAATCATCCAGACCGTCAGTTAAAATTTTATGCTCCCGGAAAAGCCTTTCCCTCTATTTCTCTCTCGGGAAATAACTGTGCCCTCGATTGTGAACACTGCGACAAAAAATATTTAAATCACATGATCGCCGCCGAGACACCCGATGATTTGAAGGAAACCTTCTCCCAGTTGATCAACCGAGGGGCAGTTGGAACATTAATCTCGGGAGGGTGTGATGCTGAAGGAAAGGTACCCCTTTTGAACTTTGAGCAAACGATCCTGGACTTCAAAAACGGCGCAGAGGGTAAAAAATTTTTCCTTAACTCCCATGTAGGTTTGGTTAGCGATGAAGAGGCAATGCGAATTAAAGCAATGGGTATAGATACGGTATCCTTCGACTTGAATTTGGACCCGAAGGTCATCGCCGAATTGTTTCATCTCCCCCACACACCCCAGCAATACAAAGATAGCTTTCGGGCCTTACTAAAAGCAAAAGTTCGAGTTATCCCCCACATTCTCATTGGAGCGAATTTTGGAAAGATCGAAGAAGAATTGGATGCTCTACGCTTTTTGCACGAGATATCTACTGAATTTCCTGGGGGATACACACCGGAACTTATCGTGTTCATCGTAATGATCCCTCCCAGAACGAAGGGAGTTATGGATTCCCGATTTTCCCTGATCAGCCCTTCTGAAGTAGCAAAGTTGATTTTGATTGCCCAAACCCTATTTCCAAACAGCGATCTTTCATTGGGTTGCATGCGCCCCCACGGATCATATTCGTTTGCGATGGAGAAATGGTCGATCCAAGCAGGTGCCTATAGGGTTGTGAAGCCTTCTTCCAAAACCCGTCGTTGGGCAGAATCACAAGGATACCCACAGCGATTTTTTGCAGCATGTTGTCTGATCCCTTCCGAATTTGATCCTATAGCCGAAGCATCATCTCTTTCTGGATATCCATCCCAATAAGACCACTAGTCCCCTCACTCCCTTTGAATTACGTGATTTTTTCGTTCGATTGAATTTTCTCCATTTAGAGAAAGAATACTAATAATTCTTCAAAGACTTAAAAGTTCCAAAAACAGAGTATGCTTCGTATCGTTAAATTTTAAGAGTTAATAATAACTTGATAAAAAAAACGAGAAGATGAAAAAACTATGACACTCAAAGAACACGGCACCAATGTTGCCATAATGCGATATGACGATCCGTCCAACCAGATCGATTTATTTGAAACGTCGGTAGCCAAATTCCCGAATAACAAATATATTGGCGAAAAAGATGCAGCGGGTAATTTCCAATATGCCACGTATAAAGAAGTCAGTGCCCGAGTGGACAACCTAAGGGCAGGTCTCGCAAAATTGGGTATTCTCAAAAAGGGGGACCGCATTGGAATTATCTCGAATAACTCCTTGGAATGGGCCATCGGCTCTTTTGCTGCCTATGGGCTCGGCTGTTCGTGGGTCCCAATGTATGAAAAAGAATTGCTCAAGATGTGGAAATATGTAGTTCAAGATAGCGGGTTGAAAATTCTATTTGTGGCAAACAAGACAATCTATCAGCAGGTTAAAGGATTTGTTGAAGAGATTGACACTCTCAAAAAGATTTTCCTGATGGGCTCAGAAGAAGATAGCATGCAGACCCTCGAAGATGAAGGTAAAAAACAACCCATTCCAGCACACAAACCCCTCTCAACTGATACCGCGGTCTTGATTTATACTTCAGGCACCACAGGTGATCCAAAAGGTGTACTTCTATCGCACGGGAGTGTGACCAATAACGCCCAATCTGGGATGCACTGCTTCCCGTCTTTCGATGATACTACTCGAGTTATTTCAATTCTTCCATGGGCTCATTCTTATGCTTATACAGCTGAAATGACTTGTATTACAATGTTGGGCGCTTCGCTGGGGATTACTACCATGGATGATCTGTCGGCTGATCTAAAAAAGGTAAAGCCTACATTTATTGTCGCAGTGCCCCGCCTCTTTAACAAAATCTACGCTGGCGTTATCAATTTGATGTCTGAAACAGGCGGGATTAAAGAAAAATTGTTCTACGCAGCCATCGCTGCCGCAAAAAAGAAACGAGAGACCGGAAAAAGTGGTTTAAAGCTCAAACTCTTGGATACACTGGTCTTTTCAAAAATTCGAGAAAAATTGGGCGGGGAATTGCAATATTCACTCACTGCGAGTGCAAAGAACGATCCCGAAATAGCTAATTTCTTCTTCGATATTGGTATGCCAGTCTTCGATGCATATGGTATGACAGAAACATCGCCTGCCATTTCCATCAGCTGTCCTTCCGCCTACAAGATAGGATCAATCGGAAAGCCAATTGAGAAAGTTAAGGTTGTAATCGATTCGTCGGTGGTAGAAGATGGGGCCAAAGATGGGGAAATTATTTCTTACGGACCAAATACCATGCAAGGGTATTTGAACAAACCCGAACAAACCGCCGCTATAATGGTAGAAGACGAGAACGGCGTTAAAGGAGTCAGAACTGGCGATCGTGGGTGGATGGACGAAGATGGGTATCTCTATATCACCGGTCGGATCAAAACCGAGTTTAAGTTACTAAACGGGAAATATGTACATCCTGCCGAAATAGAAGAATCCATCAAGTTAATTCCTTGGGTGGCCAACGCCATGATAGTGGGGGACGGAAAACCCTATAATGTGGCACTAATTATCCCAGACATGGACAAAGCCAAGCAGTATGCGGAGGAACTAAATCTCACAGTTCCGCTAAAAGACTTAATTCAAATGCCAGAGGTCCAAAAACTAATCTCAGCAGAGATTCGGGCTCATCTAAAAGAAGATTTCGGCAGTTATGAGATTCCTAAACGGTTCCACTTCATTGCGGAAGATTTTACGTTAGAGAATAAAATGTTAACGCAAACTTTTAAATTGAAGCGTAGGAACGTTCTGGAGAAATATGGCGCGTCCATTGAAGCTTTGTATGATAAGAAGTGATCTCGTTTTTTGGATGATCTCATCGAAACTCTCTACAAAGTTTGATCCCTGAAATTAGTCCAATGGCTCGGATCTAAATCCTTTTTTTACATATTTATTTTATATTTTGAAAAAAGAACTATTTTAAATAAGGAAAATCATCAGTTATATCAGTTAACCAAGTATTTTCAGACTGGGGGGCGGATTTCACGTAATTCCAACTTATTTTTCCAAGTTGCCATATTCCTTCCTGATTTGGTCCGATGTCTATTTTTAGAACAATTCCATATAAATAATGTTGTAATTTTTCCCATATGCAGAAATCTCCTAAACCGTACGCTATAAGTTTATTAATTCCATCATTGGAAGTCGATATTGGTTGAGGGCAATGACTATGATGCCCTACTATCGCATCAAATTTTTTGATCAGCTGATTTCCAATCTCCACAGTCTTAGGTCGAGGATATAATTCGAGTTCATAACTCCAATGAGGATACAAGATATTAAAGGCATCAGTTTTTAAGTACTGGTCGACATCGTCAAATTTCACAACATAATCACATTTTTGATTCGACCACATCGTCCCTGCAATAATTCTTATATTTTCTTGTAAATCAATATAGGGTTGTTCGGTTATCCCAAAGATCGAAAATCCGCGGGCTTTGATTTCATTAATGGAATCGGTAAATATTTTTCGACCAAAATCTCCTGCATGGTTATTTGCAAGAGACAGGAAAGTGCGGGTCGGGTCAAAAAGATCAGCAAGTGCATCCAATATTTGGGACCTGTGTCTCTGTGCCATATAGGCCCCTTTCGCATTGGTTAACGTTGCTTCAAAATTTCCAATTAAGTAATCGCATTCGTGTATAAAATCCTTTAGTGCTTGGCCAATAACCAGATTCATCCCATTCATATCCATAATGTCGCCGATAAAAGCAATGCTGTATTTCGGCGTGATATTTTCATTTAGAGTAAAATTCTTTGGGATCGGGGTAACTATGTCTTTATTCTTTCGTGTTACTCCAAAAAAATTTCGCCTAAACCATCCAAGCGTTTCTTTGAAATTATACGGCGAGGCAAAATATTTGGGCTTAGGGTCTGTTTCACCTATCATAATTAAAGTCCAAGCTCCTTCAAATCATGCTTAATCGTCGTCATCTTATCCGGGGTCAAAGTGTAGGATTTCCACGCAATAAAGGCAGCAATGAATAAACCAATTGCAGGGATCCATGTAAACGAAGCCAAAATACCTGCTTGTGCGGACACTGAAATAGTGGAACTTTCAGGATCAAACTTGGTAGCAATATGCACTACAGTGAAAATGATTGTTTGCAAGACATAGCCCAAACGATCGAAAAATGTGAATGTACCTGCGTATATGCCTTCTTTTCTCTTTTTTGCATTTAAACTCGCTTCATCCACAATATCACAGAACATAAGTGTTATCCCAAGGAACGTACCCGACATCGTGATACCTAATAGAACAACACTGATTATTGCTCCGGTCAGATCTGACATAAAAAGGACTAGGAATGAAGATATCCCAGTAGATAACAAACCAGCTATCATGGCTTTTTTATTTCCGATTTTAGAAATTACTATATTCCAAATTGGAATCGAACATACAACCGTAACAAACCATACTACCATTAAAATGATGTCGGCTTGTGAATCCTCAGGTAAAAATAAGACGTAGTTCGTCCAATACAATATTGAAGAAATTAAACATGCACTGAATGTGGTATTTAACACCCCGATAATCACAACCGATCGAAAGTTCTTGAGCTTCATGGCTTCTTTAATTGTAGCAAAAAATGGTTCCTTTTCTTCAACTTGGATTGCTCGAGTAATCATAGTTTCGCTTTCTCTTACTCCAGGGATGCCCAAAATAAAAAATAATACACCAATCCCAACTAAAACGGTTGCCGCTTTCCAATAAGAACTTGGATCTCCATCGACAATTAAGACTAAGGGCAAAGCAGAGCCAATAACATTGGCAAATCGTTGTAAGATCTGGCCAATGCTTGCGTTTTTGTTACGTTCTGGTTCACTTCGAAATTTTTCTGGGAACAAAGCCATAATATTACAGCTAGACATGGTATAGAATAATTCATGCAAAAATACCAAGACAATAAACCAGAAAAATACAGGCCATGGATTGATCGCTGGATCTCCTGGAGGTAAATAAAGTAAAATTAAGGTAATTCCAGTCGGAATTGTTCCAATCATAATCCATGGAAATCGTCGGCCCCATTTTTTCCACATCCGATTTGGTTGATCAGATATGTGGCCAATAAGAGGATCATTAATAGCATCCCAAATAAAGAAGAGAATATTACCAACCCCGATATAAATGGTGGGTAAAAGGATTTCGGTTTCATAAAAATAGAAAATCGTGGCCAAAAACATTCCCGCGGCACTTTTGGTCATAAAATGGCTCAAATTAAAAGAAACATGGATCCACGTGGAATTTCTCTCACTTGGACTTTTGTTCACTCATGAACTAATTTCAATGTTAATTGCTAAAAACATTGCCATAACTAAATCTTTTTTTTTTCCGCTTACTTCTATATCATGATGGAAAATTCAGAAAACACAACTCCCAGTCCA
>JABCSI010000331.1 GCA_018238965.1 Promethearchaeota archaeon | reverse complement strand
ACCAACCAGCCGATCCTCCAAAAAAATCCATCTTCAGTAAGGGAAGTTATCGTGGATCAAGATCTATGCGTAGGATGTGGGACTTGCGAGAAAATTTGTAAGCATGAAGCAATTTCCTTTGTGGTGATCAATCAAGACGTTGGATTATTCGAGGAAATGGAATTAAAAAAAGCAACCATCGATGGTAAAAAGTGTTATAATTGTTCGAAATGCATATCTCACTGTCCAGTAAATGCCATATATATCCGAGAATGGGTTGCCTAAAAATCACCATTCATTCTGGGAAAAAGAAAAAAGGAAATAAATAATTGAAAAAAAGGAAATTGGCATTCACTGGGCAGTGCATCATGTTTACACGAGGTTTATTGTAAACAATCATTTGACCAATTCATTTGCTTTTCGCAAGAGGTGGCATAAGGATGGTTTTGTTGGGCTCTGATTAATCAGATAGGGCTTTAGCTAAAATTCCGTCGATTAAATCGCTGTATTGTTCTCCTCGATAATACCTGATTGTAATCGATTCAGTCGGACAAACAGATGCACATAGACCACATCCTCGACAGAGAATGTTGTCCACAATCGCCCCTTTTTCAGGATCGATTGTAATGGCTTGATATGGACACGCATCCGCGCACATTCCACATCGAGCACAGCTATTTTCATCTGAAATGGCTCGAATGAGGTCGATTCGATATTCTCCACTGGATAACAGTTTACAGATTGATGAAGATGCACCTTTTGCTTGCATAATTGTTTCTGAAATGTCTTTCGGACCATGACAGGCACCTGCTAAGACAATTCCGGGAATATCTGTGTCAACCGTATTTAATCGTTGGTGGAATTCTTTTAAAAACCCATTCGAACTTAATTGCAACCCAAGCAATTTATTCAAGGCCGTAAAGGATTTGGAGGGAACCATTGAAGTCGATAAGACAACCATATCAAATTCGAATTTCTTAATAATATTATTCGGATCCAATGAATCCTCCATTATTACTATGAGCTTTTTGGTTTGGGGATCTTCATCGATTGATACAACTTTTGTTCGAATAAAATCAACCCTTGTTTTTCGAGCTTCAAGGTAATATTCTTCATAACCTTTTCCAGCGGCACGAATATCAATATAAGATATTACAACATCCATCTCCGGATTATGGGATTTAGCTAATTTTGCATTTTTGATAGAGACCATGCAACAGACACCCGACGAACAATAAATATTTCTATTTATATCCCGTGAACCAACACAATTAATGAATAAAATGCTTTGCGGTGGTTGATGATCGCTTGGTCTAACGAGATGACCAACAACGGGTCCGTTGGGTGCTAATAATCGTTCAAAGGTCACTTCCGTAATGACATTATCATAAATTCCATAACCTAAATAACCTATTTCAGGGGTGTATTCATCCCATCCAGTAGCGACAACTACACCTCCTACTCTCTTGGTTACTTTGGTTTCCTTTTGGTTGAAATCAATCGCTTTTAATTCACATACATTTACACAGTTTCCGCATTTAATACAAGCACTCATATCTATTTGTGCTTTTGACGGAACAGCTTGTGCAAATGAGATGTAAATCGCATTCCGTGGATCCATTCCTTGATTAAATTCACTAGGGGCAATAGCAGGACACACTTCAAAGCAGGCACCACAGCCATTGCAATCATTAGTTGTATAACGAGGTTTCTGAGTGATTTCAACATCAAAGTTACCAACATATCCACTGAATTTTGATATTTCAGCAAATGTATACATTTCAATGTTTTTGTTCCGCTGGGCCTCTAACATTAAAGGCCCCAATATTCAGATGGAACAATCATCGGTGGGAAATGTTCTATCAAGCATAGCCATTTTTCCCCCAATTGTAGGTTTTTCTTCCACTAAACACACTTTTATTCCTTGATTACCTAGATCGAGAGCTGCTTGTAAACCTGCCACTCCACCACCTATCACTAAAACCGTATCTGAGATTGGAACCACGAGTTCTGGAATGGTTTCAAGTTTTTTGGCTCGAGAAACTCCCGCGTTGAGCAAATCCTTCGCTTTGTCCATTGCTTCATCTTTATTAGTTCGATGCACAAAGCTGCAGTGTTCTCGGAGATTCACAAATTCTAGATAAGCCGTATCCAGACCAATTTCTTCTAAAACAGCTTTAAAGACAGGTTCATGAGTTTTGGGAGTACAAGCGCCAATGACAATCCGGTTGAGTTGAAAGTCTTCAACATTCTTTTTGATAAAATCTGCTCCCGTAGTGGTACACATTGATAGATATTCATCTGCCATCATAACATTCGGTAAGTTTTTGGCGTAGTTGGCGAGTGTTTCACAATCGAGTATCTCTGCGATATTAATGCCTCAACGACATATAAACACACCTATACGAATTTCTTGCTCTTCCAAAGGTAATGTTGACATTCATAGCACCATGAATCTTTCATTTCGTCTTCATTCTCAAAAGAGAAGTTCGCTTCTTTCGCTTATGCGACCAATGTGTGAAGCAAATTCGTCCTTTCTCATCGAATCAACAAATTGAAAAACTACATAAATACTCTCTGAAAAACTTAATAAATATTTCCCTAATTTTCAGTTGATACAGTAATCAATTTTTACAATAGAAATCTTTTTATAAAGAAGTTAAGAGTATAATCTATAATAATTTCCATGAAGTTGACCTTTTGATGACTTTGACCCCACTTGAAGCCCGGAGTTATTACCAAAATTTAATTAATAAAAATCCCCAAGATCCAAGTGGATATCTTGGGATGGGAGATCTCGCTTTTTACAGCGAATTTCTTGAGGATGCAATCTCATATTATAATCAAGCGGTTAATTGTAGTTCCAAAAATATTGGCGGATGGGTGGGATTAACAAAAATATTTCTCCATTATGATAGTATTCAACAAGCAGAAGAATACATCATCAAGGCTTTGAATATCGATCCCACCAATCATGAAGCTCTGATTCTCGCTGCGATAATTAAAATCCGCTTAAATAAATATACTGCCGGATTAAATTACCTTTATAAAATTAGTGATGGTAATACGAACCCCTATAATTCGTTATCCCAATATTTACGTGGTTTTATTAAATGTTTACTTGGCGATTTTGAAACTGGGTTAACCCTTCTCAAAGTTTGCATGGACTTGCCCCCATTTAACGATAAAACGAATCCAAATTATCAAATTTTAAGGAATAATTTTGGAGTTGGAAATCATAGGTTTAAGCTGTTTGCGGATGCAGAAAATACTTTGCAAACTATAACTCAAGAGTTTCCTTCATGTGATTCTGTCACATGGTTAAATCTCGCAATAGCTTATTGGGCCCAAGACAAAATTGAAGAGAGTATTCCTATATTGGAAAAAGTTCACTCGATAAAACCAAAACTATGGCCATGGTTAAAAGAAATGAGAGAGTATACTAATCGTGGCGCTGACTGGTTACAAGAAGCCACGAAGAATTTACTAACACAATCTTCGAATTATAATGTAAGTATGTATTTAGGTTGTGTGATTCCGAATCGATATCCCTTTATAGAAGCTGCTACTCGTCATGTATTTAATGCTTTAAACATAGGAGTGGTAGATCTCGAAGGTGCTTCTTGTTGTCCCGCTCCTGGGGTCTTTCGGTCATTTGATATCGAAACTTGGTTGACATTAAGTGCCCGAAATATTACAAAAAGTGAACAATTGCAACGAGATCTCGTAACCATGTGTAATGGGTGCTATGCCACATTGAATGATGTTAACCAAGAACTCAAAGCAGAACCAGAAAAAAAAGCTATTGTAAATGAACATTTGAAGAAGGTAAATCGCGAATTCATAGGATCCATTAACGTACGTCATATCATTGAGGTACTTATTAATGAAATTGGTCTTGATGTACTTAAAAAAAGAATTACGCATCCCTTGTCGTTAAGAGTGGCTGTTCACTATGGGTGCCA
>JABCSI010000005.1 GCA_018238965.1 Promethearchaeota archaeon | reverse complement strand
AATTTTGTCGTGTAATCGGCGCAGGATATTCCAGTTATATTCCTTTTACTTTTCTTCCCGAAACGCTTAATGAGGTTACCGAAGATCACCTTCTAAAATTTTTGGAACTTGTTTTATCTAGGGCAAGTAAAGTTGATTTAAATTAGGTGGTATTCATAATATTTTAAATCAAAAGTTTTATATGGTTCATCTATATAGCTTTCTATAGGAACGTTTCATTTACATTTAGAGGAAAAAAAAAATATGCAAAATTTACAAGAAATTACCAGCACAGGATCATTAAAGACCTATAAAGTGAAAACTGCCCGAACCGTAAGTGACCTACTCAAAGAATTGAAATTGGAAACGAAATTTTTCGCAATATTGGTAAATGGAAAACGAGTCTCCCTCGAAAATATGATTGAAGAAGGATCTGAAATTACAATTCTCCCAAAGATTGCGGGTGGATAAACTTTTCATAAACGTCTAAAATCATCGCCGTTTGTTCAATTCCCTTTTTTTCAATCCAGTCTTAAAGGTTATAAATTATGTCTCAAAATATAACCTCCTTTTTTCTTCTTGTAAAGGATTGACATTTTGGATGCTTGAATTTAATACCACTGCCTCCAATTCATTGATTTTACTCATGCGATACCAAAAAAGAGTCAGTTCTTGATGGTGAATTCCTTGTTTTAATCCTTGATTGCGATAAAATTGCCATCCGTTGTGAATTAGAGCGCGTAGATATAATTCAGCCAATTGGACAATAGGATTACGGTATCGGAATTGATAGTGGATTTTATTTAGAGAACTAAAACCTGTTTCTTGATTCCAACGAATTTTGTATGTTCTTGTCAACCAACGAGCCCATGATCGCTCATTTTTCCATGGTTTCAGGGTTGTAAAGAAGGCTGATAGTTGGTGAAGTGCTTTATCATAGCCAATTTTTCCGGTCCAGAATTGATCACGGATTTTCCAAGCAGATTGATCATCATGCCCTACTACAACAATATTGATTAAGACTGAAGTTCGCCAAGGTTTGGCTCCTGTTTTCTGTTGAAATAGATATTGGGAAACCAAAGGTCCCTTTTTCAACAAATAGTCTTTGATGACCCGCTTTACTTTAGGATATTTCTTTGAAGGTATTATGATTGGAATTTTCTTATCTTTCAAGGCTTTGATTAGCTGAACGCGATAAAATTCTCGATCCATTAAACCATAGCTAACGTTAAAATCATTCCACATCAACCATTCTGTAGAATTGGGAATGGGAAGCAATCGACATTTGCCCTTCTGCAATAAGTAAAAATCGGTAAAAAGAGTGATATTCTGGCAGTGGACCGAGTGACCTTGAAACAAGCGTACAGTTTTCGTGCCCATATGGCGCTTATATGTTTTTTGCTCGTAAGGTGTGATTGTCTTTCCATAATATGGATATTCCGTATTATCAACCAAGTAGCGCCATTTTTGTGACAATCCAAAAAATTTGGCAATTTTACGACAAAGAGCCATAAGTGTATTTCCAAAGAGATCTTGCACCTCTTTTTCCGAAAAACGCCTGAAATATTTATCTACTTCGGTTTGATGGGGTATAAATCGTCGTTTACGCTTATTATCTGCAAAGGTTTTGGGGGTCAAATTATGATTTTTTGCATAATATTTGGTTACGTAGGCATTTAACCCTTCTGCGGCAACATGAACTGAGATTTGGCGTATGATGGCATATAACTTCACCATAACAAAATCCGAATGTGCATAGAGCCGAGGGCGGAAGCGATCGGCGACTCCCAATAGCTTGACCTGCTCATCCACCAAAGCTTTAAATTCTTTCAAAAGCAAAAGATCAGTAGGGAAAGAGCAGTCGGTCGATTGGAGAATCGCCCGTGACTGTAGAGATATCATGGTGATCACTTAATATTTCTACTTTCCCGCTTATAACTTGATCGGAAAATGTTATTGACCGATTAGAGGCGATTTAAGTCGGACCGTCTATAACCTCGAAGACTGTTTCAATCCCTTTTTTCTTCTTCTCTATCCGATTCTTGCCTGAATAAGATCCTTTTAGAATTTAGTTAAGACAATTCTTCGCGAGGATAAATCGCAATTTGCAGCAAATCTTCGGCAACTTGGGTACGTGGAAAAACTACTTGTGCTTCTTCTAATAATGACGAGACATCCTTATATCTACTTGAAAAGTGGGTGAGGATTAATTGGACAACTTGAGCATCCCGTGCAATTTCACCTGCAAACCTCGCAGTTAAATGTTTTTTTTCCACGGCTAAATCTTCGTGCTCACTTCCATAGGTGGCTTCACAGATAAAATAATCCGCATCATGGGCAAGCGAGACGATTGCCTCACATTTAGCGGTATCCGCACTGTAAACAATAATCCTTCCCCGACGAGGTCGAGTTACAATTCCGGTCTCCACCGGATCAATCAGAGTTCCATTTTTTAAAGTGATAGATTGCCCCTTTTGCATTCGTTTCCATAAGGGTCCTTTGGGAACCCTCAATTCTATTGCTCGTTCTGGCGAAAATTTTCCATCCAGGGGGGCTTCTTCAAATCTAAATGCCATCGTTGGAACGGAATGATCCATCCAGGAAAATTTGACACCAAATTCCCATTTTTCAATAAGCTTACGGTGAGATTGAATTGTTACCCTTCGTTCGTAGGTGGGTTTAAGAAAATTTGTATAAGTAATAACCTGAACTTCAGCATTTTCTGTATCTTCTGTATTCTTTGTATCCTCTGTTCCCTCTTTAACTTCTTTAACCTCTTTAACATCTGTTTTTAATTGGGGAGGAACGATTTCCTTCACAGTTAGGGCATAATTTGATGCCTTCAGACCGACAATTTGATGAAGCGACATCAAAAATGATGCAAGTCCCAAAGGCCCTACTATGGTTAAAGCTTTCGAACGAGAATTCAAATGAAAATTAAATAGTAAACCTGGTAATCCAATGACATGATCACCATGTAAATGTGAGATAAAAATGGTTGTAGGAACGTTAAATCTCAAATTAGCTGCTTCAAACTGCCGTTGAATATCTTCTCCGGTATCAAAAACTATAAGATGACCCGAATCCAATCTCAATGCAATCGCTGGTAAATTGCGGTGTTGAGTGGGAGTCGCCCCACTTGTTCCTAGAAAGATTAAATCCAAACCAAAATCAACTCTTTATGTAACAAGATTCGCACATTGTGAATTATTTAACGAGACCTTTAACAAATTCAAAGAAATTTCGTTGATAGTGATATCCCATGGGGATTTGGAGAACGTCCGGATGCATTTTTGGATCCATGGAATAAATTAAAGGATGAATTAATGATTGCAGATGTTCTTCATGATCATTTTGTAATTTTGGCTTATTTCCACTAGTAAAATACCGAACAAAAGTTTCACGGGATGCCGGAATTGGGTCCATTATTATTATAAAAGGTTCTAATCCTTAAAAAAGAATTATTGAAAAGGTTGGCGTGAATAATATTAATTCACCCGAATCTGTACATAAATTTTTTAGGAAAAATAATCCATCTAGAACTAGATTAATCAATACGGTAAAAAAAAATGTCAAATTCCTCAAAAGATTTCTTCCAGTGTCCTTCGTGTAATAGTATATATGTACTTCCATCTGACAAAGCCCAAAAATGTGAGGCGTGCCAACATTCACCTATAGAAAAATTAACGGGACGTTTTATTCTTCGCTGTAAAACCTGTGGATTAACCCAAAACAAAAATTCTTTCGTCCAGTTACATGGAGATAGCCATTTAACATGTCAAGCATCTAACTGTTCTGGTCAAGTGAAAAGTATTCTCATAGGTGCCCGGCAATCTCGTCAGAATAAAGTAAAAAGAAAATCACTTTTAGGATTTAACACCCAGCTGCCCCCAGAACCACCCCGAAAGAGAAAATTGGCAGCCAAATCATCCCAAGAAGCTGCAGCCTTCGCTGAAACCTTAGCCGCACAACCAAAACCAAAAATCAAAAAAAGTGCTTTTCTCCCATTTCCTGTTATCGAAGACGAAGATCTGGATTCTTCAACTTCTACTTCCACAGATCCCCAAAAATCTGCCCCTAGTTTCACTCCTTTTCCGGTTCCCCAAGCTGCCGCTTCTTCAACGATGAAATCCCATGCGAGCATTCAACCCGGAGATAAATTGCGGATCGATTCATCTCAATTCGAAGTGATTGAGAAAATTGGTACAGGAGGTATGGGATCCGTACATAAATTACGTAACATTGAAACGGGGCAAATTACTGCCCTTAAGGAATTTTATTACTCCCGATTTCACGATCCCGAATCAGGGAATAATTTCTGTGAAAAATACTGGACCCGAGAGGCTCAAATCAGCGATCTCCAAAACGAATCCCCAGAAAAATCCATGAAATATGTTGGGAAATTGCATTTAACCGAATTTCATAATCCAGAATACTACATTTTTCTCGAATTTATCGATGGCGTCCCCCTAGATACATGGTATGGCCAAAAATTTACCGATCTTAGCCACTTAACAATCGGAACACTCCGGACCATGATAAAGGAAGTTTTAATGCCGATTACTCGCCACATGTATTATTGCCATCAGAAAGGAATAATCCATCGTGATCTCACGGTTCAAAACATCATGATTGTAACGGATCCGGAGATTGGGTTGTATCCGATTATAATTGATTGGGGAGTCGCTAAAGAAATTAGTTTAGACAGCATGTACAATCCCCGCAAACCGTATTACGTATCAGCCACCCCCGAAGCTACAGGAATTCGGAATAGAGGCACACCTCCCGAAGTAATGGCAGGGTTTGAACCTATTGCAACCACAGATATTTATATGCTGGGGCACATCATGTTTTACCTCTTCAGTGGAGGAAATTATGCCAGTGCGGCGGCCACCAATGAAGATTTTGTACTCCATCCAGGTGACTATAATCCGAATTTACCCCAAGAATTCAACAAACTCGTAGAGTACATGACCCAATATGAACCAGCGGATCGAATGGCAGATATGGTTAAAGTATATGATGCTCTTCAGTGGTTATATGACACTTCTGGGAAGTTGGAGCACCCCAATTTGGTTGAAAAAGATAAGAATTATTACCTTTATTGCGATTATAATCAAGGATTTCTGGCCCTTCCACCTCAAACAATCATCAATATTGGGCGGGATGAAATTTTGAAAGTGGGAAGAACCCACGATATGGATGGTCATTTATTTAATGCACTAATCCCCACCGACGAGGGTCGATTTTCATTTCAGCTATATATTGATAATGATGTGGCATACATACGGGACATTTCTTCGCCCATGGGAACTTTCCTGAGCCAATTGACGATGCCAAATCAACAAGTCTATAATAATGTGGCAATTAAAGGGCTAGATAATGTTTCAATTGAACTTTCGGAAGCAAATTTAGGAAATATGATCATCGAAGTTCCCTTCTTAGCTCCCGACAACAAATCTTACAGAATTCCGTTCAAAATATATTCCCAGGAAGTAGAGTAATATGACGCAGGCTAATCCGAACACAACAGAAAATGCTTTACGCGATAGATTATATGAAATTGGAAACCAAACAGCTCCCGAATATGTATGGCAGTGGTTTTTTCGATATTTCGCGGGAGGATCCTCTAGATTTAAAGCTGAAGCAAGGGATATTCTGGAAAACTATGAAGCCCTATTCCAAATGGGATTGAAATTATTGGAACATAAGTATTCAGAGAAAAAATATCAAAAAATCATACGGGATATCCATACTCCGGATAATACCTACTATTTTGTGGGTGATACGCATGGCTCCTTCGATGATACCTTTCTAATGATAGATTATTTTGTAAAAGTATTTCAGGTCCATCCCAAGACTAAAATTGTTTGGATCGGAGATATGGTTGACAGAAATCCTTTTGATTTGCAAAATTTAGCGTTCATTTTATCCTTCTGGATCCTATTTCCGGATAACGTGTTCATAATCCGGGGAAATCATGAAGACAGTTCAGTGTGCTCCCGGTATGGATTTTCGCAACATTTATATGAAAAAGCAGGATCTCGGGAGGAATTTGAACCGGTTTGGAATTTAGCCACAGATTTCTTCAGTAAATTACCCATGGGCTTTATTTGCCAAATCGGGGATAAGAAAATCGTGGTGATACACGGAGGGATTCCCTTCGATGTAAAAAATTACAGCCCTGTCTCACTGGTTGAACTCGAACCCAGTATGAACTGCTTCCAAAAAGAACATTTTGATATGGATACTTATTCGCAAACAATGCTCTGGGCAGATCCAGATCCACAGTTACAGGAAGTTGTAGCCCCTACACCTAGAACGGGGCGCCCTCGATTTAGCCGCCAAGCCTTTGAGGACTTCATGGTATTAAATAGGTTTGATATACTTATCCGTGGGCACCAAAAATTTTCCGAAGGCTACAATCTTCTCTGGGATAACCGTGTAATTACCCTCTTTAGCACATCCACCTACGACGGTCGAAAAATAGGGAATGCACGATTTCTTCGCTTGAGACCCGACACCCCCGTTTCTCAAATTGGTCCAGAAGAGGAAAACTCACAGGGTATTCTCTGGGTAGATGAAAAATATTTGGAAACACAATTGAAAACCTACTACAATGCAAAAACAGTCTATTGAAATCCGGTAATCGACATTCTAATCAAGTTGTGAAAGCTATATTTATACATGTATTTGTCTGTAATAGCACGACAGAATAATTAGGAAAAAAAGTTTTTGGCAAGTATTAACAATATTCCATTCTTACAATGGCTTACCGCAAAAATCACAGAAGACAACAATTGCATTCTTCTGGTGGGCCCCGCAATTGGCACAGGTAGTTTGGGTGCGCTTTTGGGGGCGATTTGTTTGGCAATCGAATGCTTGGAGTTGAACTCGTGTCGTGGAATTTCTGACTTTATTATTTAGGTTTTCGGCGATTTTGGGTGGTTTTACAACTCGAGCACGCTGTTTCATTCTCAGATTAATTTTATACTCCCGTAGCTCTTTCTTTGTATCGAATTCAGGAGTTTTTTCCTGTATTTGAAAATCTCTTTGTACCATCATGGTTTGCACAGTAGAGGTTCTAGTAGCTGCTTTAGGCATGAGGGTGGTTGAAACCTGTCCAATTTCTTTCTCCAAAAATTGTAGATCTTGTATTTTGCGTTTTTTCCGATATTTCTTATCCATTGGATCAAATTGCAGGGTGCACAATTTCATTAAATCGGGAATTTCTGCGAGTAATTCTTTGGATTCGAGATATCGGACCCTTTCAAGTTTTTCTTCTAAAATAAAGTAAGCCTCTTCCCCTTTCTTAGATTCTATTAAATTCAATAAGCGCCCTTTAACATCTTTTGTAATATCTGCAATTTCCTTCGTAATTTCAGCATCAATTGCATCATGATTCGTCTTTACAAAAGTAACCATTGCATCTAGCACGGGCCCATCATGATGTCCCAAATCACTTTGTACATCCGCTAAAGCTTCCCGCGCTTCCATGATTCCACCTACTTTATGTTTTACAAGTGCAGATTCCGCCCGAATCTTGAAATTTTTATGGGATTGGCAGATCATTAGAAATTTATTAATTTCCGTATTAAACGTTGTAATAGCTAACCCTTGGGCCGTTTCCTGCAATCCCCGTAATGATTCACCTGCTTTTGCAAAATCCAGAACGTCCAATTCTTCTTTGATGATATTTTGTAATGAAGTTCGCATTCTTTCTTCCCGATCAGAACTATCGTCATCGACGCGATCTTGAAGGGCCTCAAGGATACTTTTTATCTGATCAAAAACTGCTGGATCTGTTTTGGTGGTGGTGGCTAAATTTTTAATTTCCCGGAGAGTTTGAAGGAAATCCTCCATCCGTTGATATTTTGCAGCTAAGGTGTTATGTTTTGCAACTAAATTCGAATTATACTGGACTTGGGATTCCAAAACTATTATTTGATTTTTTAGGTTTTCCTCGCCGAGTCTTTGGGCTCGAATTTGGTAATTTTTAAGTTTTTGTAAGATCTCAGTGAAATCTAAGGCTGTTTGGGCAAGCTCGGTAATATCTGCAAAATCAGTGGAAAGTTTATCCAACCCGTCTTTTAAAGCGGTTTCTATTTCGGAATTCAGTAATTCTACAGCGTTTTTGATTGCGATCCCATAAATTCTGGGAGTTTTCTTCAATTCACTTTCAATTTGCTTCAATAACTGACTGGCTTCCTTTTCTGCAATATTAATATCGCCTTCTTCAAAGATTTTTTGCACGGAGGCTAATTCAGTAACTTTTTGATTATTGTGGGCAATTTTCTGGGTCAATTGATCCAAAATATCATCATATTGGAAAAATCCATTTAATTTAATCCTTCGTACCAATTCCTCGATTATGACAATAGGTTCTTTGAAATCCAATGATTTATCCATTAGATCGTGGAATTCCTCAATCTTTTTGTGAATAGTGGCTTCTTCTTCTTCAATAATTTTATTGAGTTTTCCGATTATGGATTCCAAATTTTGCTTGATTAAGGGTAAGTATATTTTTGGGTTCTTGTATACGGTCTTCAATAATTCCTCCAACCCAAGTTTAGCTTCTTGGATTTTACCCTCTTGGATTCGTGATTCAAAGCTCACTTGTTCTGTTTGTAAGCGTTGATTTTCTACAAAATTTTGGCTAATAATATCTATTTGTTTAGAAATATTATTCAAACCTGCGATATCGGCTCGATCTTTACAGTTACTTAAAATTTCTGTGGCTTGGAAGAATTCAAGACTATCGGCAACCAGTTTCTGGGCTTTAGAAATTTCACCCTTGAGAATATTTTCTTCATCTGAAATGGATTTAGAGAGGGAATCTTTAAAATCTTCGATCTTTTGGATAAGGAGAGGGAAATGATCTTTTTTAGATTTCTTGATACGTTTTTCTAATTCATCCATTACGGTTTTAGTTTGAGCAAATTCTCCTTCTTGGAATAATTTTTCCATGTTCTGCAAGAACCCATAGGATTGCTGATTGAGTTCGAGATTTTTTATCAGTGAATCGATTTTTTTTGCTGCTGCTTTATACTCTTGTTTATGGGCAAGATCCTTTTTCTCGATTAAGATGCGGGAACTATCTGCGAAGGTTAAATTTTCCATCAAAACGCGCCAAATTTCGTCTAACTCATCAATTAGCAAAGTTTCTCCTTTAGTGCGACTGAGGGTGATCTTCTCTTGAAATTCTGTAATTTTTCTATTAAGATTCTCCACAACTTCAAATTCAGCATCGTCATGGGATGCACGTTTTTGAAGAGCATCAATCTGACTTTGGGCTTCCAAATAATCTCCCAAATCGTAAATATCATTTATTGTCACTAATTCCGTATCAATTTCTTGATTATAACGCACAAAGGAAATTTGCTCTTCGAGCTGCCCGATTAAGACATTCATGGAATATGCTGTTAAGTTTTCAATGGTTGCTGCAATAAGCTTAATTGCCTCTTCGAATTCAAATTTTTGCATCAACTCCAAAGTCTTTTCCACTGTAGCATTTTTCTCTTCAGTCAATTGGGCAACTAAACTGCGTGCTTTTTCTAAAATTAACTTGAACTCTGCAATTTTATCGGTATAAATCAAAACCGACTCATCGTCTATGATTTTTTGGGCTGTTTGTAGGCTTTCCCAAGCTTTGGGGAGATTTGAATATACTTCTCCTTGGGCTAATAACTTATTAAATTTGAAATGGGATTTGAAATATGTGAAATTCTTAATGGTAGACTCAATTGAATACTTAATTTTATCCCCAAATCCAAATTCAGGGATGTTTCGATTAATTTCTTTAAATTTGTCTGTAAGAATCGATTTTTGACCTTCCATCTTTGTTACTACTTGAGAAATAATTTTTAAAGTTGTCTTAGGATCACTATTTCGGGCATTGATAAAATTTTCCAGTTGGAGGAGTTTGTAATAACTAAAAAGGAGGGAAGATTCGACTTTTTCAGTGGGTAGATTCTCAGGAAGGTGAATTTTTTCGAGACTTTGGAGGCAAGTTAAATTATCAGCGATTTGAGTTTCAAGTTGAATAATGTCTGAAATCCATTGGTAGAAGCCAAACTTCTTGGCTGTTGAATGTGCAGGTTCCAATTTTACTTTAGCTTCTACGAGTTCGCCTTGATCAAATACATCTTTGGCGGTTTGATATGTATGTTGAATTGTTTCGGATTCTGAACGGATTTTAATGGAAATTTCTTTCGCTTCCAGAGTAGTGTCTTCTAACTTTTCCGTTCGTTCAAAAATCGGAACTTGTTGCAAAATAGAAAGATTCCTAGATAGATACATGCGAGAATTGAATAAATTCACCGATTTTTTGGCTAACCAGAGATTTATATCATATACCTGCTCATAGTATTTGATTTTTATCTGTTCTAAGAATTTATTGAAGCCAATCGCATTTTCATCAAGGGACGGTGTAAACACTACCTCTAATGGTCGTATCTCAGCCCCACATGAATTACAGAACCGACTTTTCGAATATTTCACGGTTTCTCCGCACTGATTACAATTTTCGCTCATATAAGAAATAACTCCTTTACTCCAACAATTATCATTTGCGTTTTGATCTTAATAACATTGTGGATAGACGAGAGGAGTAATGAAAATCAAATGGAAATACCATGGGTAAAAAAAATGAAGTATCATCGATGTGGCCCAAAAGTGAAAAAAGTGTGTTAGAATAATAATCTATTTGAGTTGAATCTTGATTGATTTGATTTCGAAGGGTCCAAAGGATGTACTCAACGTTTGGGTAGCTTTATGCCAATCCAGTATCAGGTTAGGTAATTCCCGTTCCAATAAATCTACTTCACAAATATTAGAAACCCTATTTTCCAGGATCAATGGAAATTGGATCGACACTTTTTCGGTTGCATATCCACAAAATTCAACGAAACGCAGGATAAATTCACGTTTTTCTGGGGTCTGGCTACTTTCACCCTCCCATTCTTCGGGTTTAAAAACACTTAGCTTTATGTTGTGGGGAAGTATGAATGCGTTAGCGGTTGGTTCGGGCGCCAACTTGGTAGGTTTAGTAGGTTTTGTGGATTCTTTCGGGGTGATTTGATTCACAACTTGACTCACAAGAATGGGATGATTAAATTCTTCGGCTTTTTTATATACAAGTGATGATGGCGTCCCTTTTCCAGTAGACAGTGCCCCACCAAGATGTGGAAGAATACCAAATCGGGCACTCTGGGGACCTAATCCAGAATTACCTGGGGTTTTGCCCTTCTTTTCTCTTCTCCGCTCACGACGTTCTAAGTTAACCCATGCCTCTGAAGTGGGCCGCGGGTATTTAGGACTTCGATGCAATGTAATGCGCAATCGTCCTCCACTGGCATCGTATGCGTATTTTCCTTCGTTGATGAAGGCAATTCCCCATTGGTTATCGGGGGTTGAAACATCAACATATTGGTGCATAATTTTCTCAAACCGGGCTCTATCTGCGGAATTGTCAGGTAATGTAGAGCATTCTTCAGCACAATACATCTGATCACTGGTGTCCGTGGTGGCATTGGTATTTGTGTGAAGCCCTATCTTCAATAACACGTTTTTTTGTTTCCAATCGGCTGCCCACGAGCTATAGAGGACCGGATCATCTTGGAACAGTTGAAAGGTCTGAAAAATTGTAGTAGCTGCAAATTCTTTGGTGATTTGCAAAGTAGAGAAGATCGGACCACGATCCCTTATGGTGATTTTGCTATTTTGGGATTGCATTTGGTTATCTTTCAGGGGGTGTTTCCAATATTCTTTTTGCAAATCCCATGCCGGATACTCAAGGCTTCCCTTATCTTGAAATCCTTCCACTATTAGATTGCGGGAACCGTATAGAAGATTTTTACCGTGATTGATATGCTGATTTGTGATTTTCAACAGAGCACCGGATTTGGGATCAAACTCCACAGACAATCTTCGGTTAGTAATACGCGGAGCAGGGGATTCTGTAACAAATAATGGAGGAGATTGCACTTTTTTAATTTTGAGAACTGCAGTAAGAATTTCATTGCCTTCCAGTTCAAGTACAGTCCACCACCCTTCGCCGTAATTTTGCATATCATTCTGAATATCATCAACATTTTCCGCCGTTACGGGTTGGCAGATGGTTGAGGTTACCTGTCCCTTACGCTTGAAATACAATCGCGCATAGGGCAGCAAGTCAATAGGATTTTTCTGCGCCGGGGGATGGGATATAAGGGATAGAGGAATGAAGACTCGGGTTTTGCGATTCCAATTCAAGGGATTGAAGAGCATTAGGGCGTTTAATGAATCTCGCTTGGGAGGTAAATCAGCCAATACAAATGTGGAAATATCATTGATTATGGAATCCAACACTGTGTCGCATTCATGCCAAATATCATAAGCATCATCGTAAACTTCGGGAATAGAACTTCCGGGCAACATATCGTGAAACTGATTGAGCAAAATTAGTTTCCATATCCTTTCCATCTCTTGCCGTGGAAAATTATACGCAGGGTTTTGGAGTGAGGTCAAGGTAGCTAATCGCTCAATGCTGAGAATTCGGGCTTCCAACCGCCGATTATGACGCTTTACTGCAGCGTGGACTGTGAAGGTTCCCCGATGAGTTTCTAAATACAATTCATCATCCCAAATTCGCAAATCCGGACCGTAAGCCTCAAGAGCAGTAAAATAATCGGAAACTCCGGCCCAATTCCAACGATATCCTTTTTTCTCTGCCAGATCACGTAAAGTAATCATTTGGGCGACTTCTTGATGGGTGGGACCGTGGCCGCCATCCCCTGCACCGTTAAAAAATCCAACCGGGATAATGGGTTTGGTGAAATCGGCATATTGCTCAAAATTGGAATAATCTTGGGAATAATTCCATACGAGGGGAGTGGACGGAAGCGATAGATGTCTTCCTGGATGAAACTTGGACCATTGATCAAACATTTCCCGGTTCTGGCCAAAATTGCTTGTTAGGATACGGCTCCCATCTGGGGATTGCCAGTAAAAATGTACCAGGGGAAATATTGTGTCCTTATTCCATGTTATTTTGGTGGTCCAGAAGTAATTGGCGCCCGATTTACGCAATATTTGGGGTAAGCCACGATTATATCCGAAGGAATCCAAAAACCATTCCACTTCGGGTAATTTACCGAATTCATCCCGGAAAAAACGCATACCGAATAACCGTTGACGTACCATGGATTCACCGCTGGGCATCATGCAATCCGGTTCAACCCACGACCCTCCAACCAGTTCGATTTGTCCGCCACGATTTAACTCTTGGATTTCAGCGAACAATTCAGGATCGTCTTCCTTAATCCATTGAAGTAATTGTG
Organism: Promethearchaeota archaeon; assembly: GCA_018238965.1. GTDB lineage: Archaea > Asgardarchaeota > Lokiarchaeia > Sigyniarchaeales > Promethearchaeaceae > Harpocratesius. The sequence continues at coordinate 25,450 of JABCSI010000005.1, read as the reverse complement.
GTTCCGATACAGCATATTTGAAATCCGAGAATAATCTTGCATGTGTGACAACTTTACGAAGTGTTTTAATCCCCTTTTTACGGGTTTGCTCGTATCTCCACAGCCAGCACATGTCAATATGACTTTGGCCACACATGTAAATTTGATGGTTGCTAAAGGTTGCGGGAGCGAGTTTTTGTTCAAATTCTGATAGTAATGTCGCCATTTCGTCTTTAAATTTTTGCGAATTGAGTTGCTCCTCCAACCAAAATTTCTTAGCATGGGGAAGATCAAGATCCCTTTCCTCAAATTGGGCAGGATCTAGTCGCTCCGATCCAGAGTAATGACCCACATTCCCGCTTTTTTTGAAGGTTTTTCTATTGATTTTTTTAATGGTTTTTTTACCAGAGTCACCCATAGTTAATTATTTACAAGGTCCAAAGTAAAAGTATTGAATATACAATAGTCACTCGAAATCGAAATCTGCGAAGTGAAATAGACGTTTCTGTCTCCATGTCAAGGATAGGCATCAATTCTATTAAATAATCTAACAATCTAATATAATAAGAGAATTATGAGAAATCTGATGGAGCGATATGCGGAGTTACCAAAGTTTTTACGACGTCCCCTGTGGCGAATTTGGCATAATTATCTGGTCTCACATGATGAAGCATTAGATGTTAAGTTCATGAATTATGGGTTTTGCGGGATGAATGGCGAATTTCGGCCGCTAAACCTCAAATTAGAAGACGAAAACGAGCGTTATTGCATTAATTTATATCATCATGATGTGCAAAAAATCCCAGTTGAGAATAAGGACGTGCTAGAAGTAGGGTGTGGAAGGGGTGGTGGTGCATCGTATATCTCACGATATTTAAACACCAAGTCCTATATTGGGCTCGATTTATCGTCCAAGGCGATAAAATTTTGCAATGAAAAATATAACATACCTGGATTATCTTTTATCAGAGGAAAAGCCGAGGATCTCCCCTTTGAGGATGAACGCTTTGATGCAGTTGTTAATGTTGAGTCGTCCAGGTGTTATGCAAATATGGCGGGCTTTCTCAACGAAGTGTATCGAACCTTAAAACCCGGCGGACATCTGTTATTTTCTGATATGCGCACTGAGGAGGGAAATGCTGTTCTGAAAACCCAATTTTTGGAGGCAGGATTTACGATTGAATCGGAAAAAAACATTCTTCGCAATGTAGTGGCAGCTCTGGAGATAGACTCAGATCGTCGAATCCGGCTTGCTCAAGAAAAGACCCCTAAATTCTTGCATAACTCATGTGCTGAATTTTCTGGAGCAAAGGGATCCCGTCGATTTCAGCTATTCGCCGATGGCACGATCCAGTATTATTCCTATGTATTGCAGAAGGTTTAACGGAATTTCAGAGAAGAAATCCTTTGAAGCATATTTTTTCTTAATTAATTATTTTTTTAGTTTTAGTAGAATATTTTCGATATTCACTCAAAAATCTAAATTATGATTACACTAACTTTGGTACCCTATCGGCAATTCAAACATCCAACCCATCCAAGATAGTAATGTATCTCCAATTGGAATCCCACTCCTTAGACAGATCGAGTTCCAAAATTTTTGCCTCGATCTCCCGACTTCCGTAGCTCGAAGAGGAGAAAAGACTAAACAGGCGGTTATCGAAGTATTCCTTATGGCCATCCAAAAAGACCTCATGTGACCGAATAATACGATGGATTTCGTTCACTTTCATAAACTCTTCGAAAACTTCCCGACCAAAGCTATAACCAACCCCACGTCTGCTGGGAAGATAGTACATATTCGGCGGCATTCGGTCTTCGGGATCACCCCACAGGATTTGCCGTGATAAAACATCCATTTCGTCCACGGTTGAATAGCTGGGCTTCAGCACCACCGTCCCATCGACAATACGGGGAGTCTTAGGGAGGGTTTCGTAATTTTCAGGATAGAACGGTACACCACCGTGCAAAGTCATAACAGAACCCTTGGGGGTATGTGCAACATGCGTCAGAGGGAGGTTCATGAACGTATATTCGAAATCGTTGAAGAGATAAGAATTCGGGAGATATTTATTGATATTATCCCAAAACCCATATTGCATATTGATGGTCACTTCCTCATGATTACCACGCAGTAAGCGAACATGTTGGGGAAATTGGAGGGCAAAACTGAAGAGATAGAGCAAATTATGAATATCCATTTCGTTGCGATCGACATAATCCCCCGCAAATATAATCAGAACGGGATAATCGTTTCTCAGCGCCTTTTCAATCTCATTTACAAAGAATTTAATGCACTGATCGAGATCAAAAATGGATCCGTGGGTATCACCCACATAATAAATTTTTCCATTATCAAGATGGTCAACAACCGGATAGCCAGGGTTAAGCTTATCGGGATTAAGAAGATAGAGGTTTACCTCATCCAAAAGCTCTTTAATTTTTAAAACTCTTTTTCCATTTCCCAAAAAGTTTGCAGGGTCGTAAATTTTGCGCTCAATGAAATAATGGCGCCAAAATTCGTTGGCATGGGGAGTGTCAAATTTCTCTCCATACCACCAAGTGGATTTCCGGTTGAAATAATCGCCACTTAATGCGCCAGCTTCATCTAATGGGGCAACGGAGGATAAGATATCTTTTTCATAGTCAACATCTTCAGAACGCAATTGCTGGAGTTTTTCTAAAAATTCACGTTCTTGGGAAATCTCGGATTCCTTGTCTTGGTCGAACTTTCCATAGAAATTTCGGGTCAATTGACCGATATCTTCTTTTAAACTTCGGATAATTAAGGGGGTTTCATCTCTATTACATATAAGTGATCCTAAATTAAAAGCAGGGCGTTTATCCTTTGGTATATCTAAGTTAATAATATTACTGGAGTCGTAATGCCGATTACACGTAGAACAAACAAAAATTGTCCGTCTTTTCTGTAATACCAATGTTTGTGTTAAACAATTTCGACATAATTTATTTTGGGCTTCTGTTTCTGAATATAGAAACCCTCTTTTACAGTTCCTGCAAACATATAATTTCTTGTTTTGAATACCTTGACCACTCATGTTTTGAATCCCAATTTACTTTTGAATTTGCCCCATATTAAACTATCTCAAAATTATAATAAATGAAGGGGGATCAGTCGGAGTAACAATTGGAGGAAAAGAAGGAGGAAAATAAAAAAAAATGCAGATTTACAAGTTTGGAATTGTGATCGGAAAAATATCTTCTCGGGTTTCAGTGATAACTTTTTTCCCCGACGGAAATGTTAATCTGTAAATGATTTTCATAGGGGGTAAGTGGGCAAGCATAGCCAGAATTATACGCGCAATAAGGGTTGTAAGCTAAATTGAGATCAAGAATGTATTTTCCTTCGGGAGTTACATCACGTCCCTCATCCAGGTCGATGTAACGGCCTGCACCATAGGTTTCCTTTCCATTGGAAACATCCTTGAATGGAATAAATAATCCAGATTCTTCTAAACTCGATTTATAGGCTTGGAGCGTGTAGGATTCATCATCAATAATGAAGTGGAACTCGCCATAGCGATAGAATTTCCGGATATTTCCTACGGAATCCGCACTTTCGAAGGAGGTTGGGTTTTGATGCTTGTGAAGCTCGAGTTCAAATCTGTATAGGGAATTCGGGGGAAAATACTTTAACTTTGAAAATTTTTCTCGTTCATCGGATGGGATGGGAGAGTAACCGCTGGATTGAAAAAACCGATCTTTACCTTGACGGGAATCAAGAAGGGTTTCTTCGTATGATTTTTCGGGCATACTTATAATTAAATTAGCCAAGGCTAAAAATTTTATTTTTTATTTCAATTTAAATCCGCAATCTTAAGAGGAAATAATGAAAAAAGAGAGACTAGAAAGATTGAAGCAAGCCTGGTAGATTATATGCGGAGAGAATCATCTCTACACCTATCCACATCAACAAGAGAGCGAATATCCGCCCGATAATTGAACCCCAACGAATCATTTTCGCCAAGATTCGGGCGTTCAATTCCCCTAATAGCGTTCCCAATAGAATGAATGGAACCATTATTCCTAGTCCATAGAGTATCATCAAATATAGTGCGGTGGAATATTCACCTTGCACAGATCCAACCGTTAGAATCGTGCCGAACACTGGGGTAACACACGCAATCCAGGAAGATCCGGTTGAAAATCCCAAGATGAAAGCGCCCCCAAATCCGGAATAGCGTTGGGCAGTTGTTTTTTCGGTATTTTGCTCTAGATTCTCCATATTTTCGATGTTTTCGGGAGTGTTGTTTTCGAGTGTGTTGTCATCAAGGTCAGAAATTGAAGGAGGATTGGCTTTGAGGCGGAGTTTGCGGAACCAATGTTGAATTTCTTTGTTGAAAAAAACGTAGAATGCCAAAAGAATGGTGATGATCCCGGCCAGTAGGTTAAATATCGCCCTATTCTCTAGAGTCATTACTCCCGCCAGAAATATCACGCCGATGATTGCAAAAGTTACAGCAAATCCAATGGAATACAATACCGATAGCATGAAGCTTTCCTTACGGTTCTTGGCAGTTGAAATTACATAAGACATGAACGCAGGAAGGAGAGCCAGATTGCACGGAGAAATGAATGAAATAATTCCGGCACCGACCGCATAAAAGTACAAAATGGGTTCAACAATCAACAAACTTAGCATACTCAGCATACTCAACATTTTTTATCCACTTACTTTGTTTAAGATTTACTTAATTTGTTATTTAGAAAAAAAATTCATAAATATGGATGAAGATTAATTTAATAACCCATTAATGGTGGTCGTTATTTCTGCTTCTGATTGGGCACCGGTGTGGGAAGTCAATGAATCACCATCAGGGGCAAGATAGACAGTATGGGGAGTATATTGGGCACCAAATTGGGTTGAAAGGGAATATTCTGTATCCTTGGCCAATTCAAAAGAGTAGCCATTGTCTGAAGCCCAACTCGTAAGGGCAGCAGGTGTATCCGCGGCTTGGACCGAGATAGCAATTACCAACAATTCATCCGCACCGAAATTCTGGGAGGCAGCCTCCAATTCTGGAGAATGGTAATGACAATATGTGCAGGAAAGGAAATGAAAGTAGAGTACAACCACTTTGCCTGCGTGATCGGCGAGATTGATGGTTTGCCCCGAAAGAGTCGTGATCGAGATAGGAGTTTTATATCCGCTGGTATCGGAATTATCAAAGGCAGAGTCTGTATTTTCGGTATAGTAGGGATTAAAATTGGCATCCGCGGGTTCATTCGCTTTGTTCAGTAAATTTCCCACAATGCCAACGCCTCCGACAATAAGAAGGACAAATACCGCAAAGATTGCAATTCCGGAATTTTTCTTCTTTTTGATATTTTCGTCGTAGTAATGGGGACCACCTTTTCCTTTTTTCTGCTTGATGCTGTTTTGTGCTTTTTGTTGATATTTGGATTTTGGCATGCTATTTCACTCAATTTTCTGTTATACGGTATGTGATTCTTGGAATTAACAATTAGAACTAATGCTTGGATTAATATTTAGAATAATTTACTTTACAGGTGTTGGTAATGATCGGGTCTATATTTGTAATCTCTATATGTTTTTTCAGCAGACCTTTGAATTGGAAATTGATTTCACCCTCGGGGGCAAATTTTTGAACAAATTCAGGGGAGAAAAATACCTGCAATCCATTTGAAGAAATTTCAAATGCATCCTCCGCAATGGCCTCACGATCTGTTTCTTTCAAGATAGGAATAACTTTGGGAGATAATATCACGGTGCAAGGCCCTTCATGTAAGTCAATGATTACATGCAATTGCTGGGTGTTCTTCGATTGTAAAAAGGAAACGACATTTGGCTGAAATACCAAGGAAATCTGACCCATTTGAGTATAATCATTAATTATTTGTTATAAGGTTATGCAATTATTTTTCACATCCATGTTAATTTGATGTCAATGGTTTGGAAACGAAGATGAGTGATTTTTCACAAAACATTTTTACATTCTTGCTCGATAAACTACTTCATAATTTACCCTTGGATGTAAAAAATCATGAAAAACAAATTCGTAAGTACTTCTAAAAGGGCTGAAAAATTTGCAAGTATGGTTCAGCGTATTGGCGAAATAACAGAGATAGACACAAAATTCATTCGAAAATCCTGCGAGAAAGTCCTCAACGAGTGGGAGGAGAAGAATAACAAAGAAATGAAAGCCCTTTTTCACGTTTCAGATCGGGTTAAAAACGATGAGATTCAGAAAATGATCACCGCTTTTCAACGATCCTTGGGAGGAAAAATCGACTCAAACCTAATTATGAATAAAGTTGGAACGATTGCCGAATTTTGGCTTAAGGATCTGTATTTTCCGTTTTGATCAACCCAGATTTATCATTTTTTAATAGTATTAAACATAACCGACCAAGTATTTCGATTTCTTCCTAAGATTATCAGTGATTTCAAAATTTTCCAAGGATATTCAGTGATTTCTAATTATTTCTAATAGAAAGATAGAAAAATCCATCCCGCAATGTATATCTTATTATGTATTTCAACAAATTGCGCTTGGCACTAATATTGGCGCTGAGTGGCCTGGTTCTTTATATCTTCCTATTTATCTTTGGAACGTGGGGAGTCCGCATACTAGGTACGTTATTTATGTTAGTGATTGGGGGATTCATGTGGATATTTTTGCAATTGTATTTTATCAGCATACAGGGAGATTGGGCAAATTTGGTCGATGTCCCGGCAATGGGCATCAAGACTGAAAAGGTGGTGATTCCCACAGCTGACGAAGTGTGCCTCTCTGGATTATTCCTCACACTCAAACACCATGGTACTGAGGTCCATCCCACTGTGTTAATACATCATGGGGTCACTGGGATGAAGGAGCATCCCTTCGGTATTGCTGCACCCCTTGTTGTTAACGGTTATAATGTTCTTTTGGTCGATGCTCGGGGTCATGGCGAAACTCGGCAAAATTATCCCACATCTCGCCCGGATGATTGGTATATCACGGAATCCACCGGAATATTTCCTGATTTAACCCGCATTATAGATTATTTAACAACCAGGAAAGATGTGGATCTTAAGCAAATAGCGATGATTGGAACTTCTATGGGCGGAGGATTAGCACTTTCAAGGGGGGCACAGGATCCACGCATTAAATTGGTTATTGCACTTTCTCCCTTTTGGTCATGGAAGGTTTATCAGGAATCTCCCCATACCCAAAAAATTCTCTCAGAACCATGGATTATTCGAACTTTTATCAATTTGCAGGTGAGCAAAAACAAAATAATGAGCGTGGATTCGCGGGTTTCACCCAAAGGTTTTTTTACTCAAGAAAATGCTCCGAAGTACCGCGATCGTATCAGAATTATCCATGCCCGTAATGATCAGGTTTTAAATTATGAAGACCACTTTCTTCCGATGCAAAATCTATTGAAATTGCCGCCGGAACATGTTTTGGTACTGGAAGAGGGTGATCATTATCTTCGGGGTCAGGAAACGCTCGTCTCTACCCAAGTAAAGCGGTGGCTGGATGAAATTTTTCCTAGGGTCTGATGGAAGAAAAGCAACGGAACAAAACCTTTAGAAGAATTAAGATCCACAGTAGTATATGGAAAAAACCACTGAAAGTAAAAATGATTCCCCCTATCCAGCTACTATTTTGGGACACATTGACACCCTACCGGCATTAAGACACCAACGTCGAAAGTTTTCAACCGAATCCGATAAAGGGGTCTGTGATTATCCCCGGATGAGCCGAAATAATATAAAATTCGCACTTTTTGCTATATTCCCCGCCATGTCACAATATCATATCATATCAGGGTTGGATAAATGGCTTGAATTCGTTTCCCAACCGCAAAACCATCTCACCCACGTAAAAAACATCGAAGATTTCGAAAAAGTGGGTAAAAACGACAACATTGGGGCAATTCTGCACACCGAGGGAGCCGGGGGATTTGATTCCGAATTTATGCTCCTGAGATTGGCTGCAAAGCTTGGGATGCGCACGATGGGAATTACTTGGGCCAACCCTAACCAATTTGGAACAGGATTCCTCTTTAAGGGTGACCAGATGGATCGGGGACTTACCAGCGAGGGCCGCGCGTTAGTTCATGAAGCTCAGCGCTTGGGCATAACTGTTGATGTATCCCATCTCAATGACCTATCATTCTCGGATGTGATGGAGATAACCGAAAAGCCCATCATGGCCTCACATTCTAACTCACGCAGCATTTCGAATATGGGACGCAATCTTACCGACGAACAAATTCAAACAATTCAAGCGAATCATGGGGTGATAGGTCTGAATTTTGGCCACATGTTTCTAGATCCTGCTATTAATGCAGCCAATCTCGACAAAGCGAACAAAGATCTCAGTTTTGAAGTAATCAAATTGCATATTGATCAAATCGTAATAGAGGCTGATATCAATACGGTGTCCTTCGGCACAGACTTTGACGGGACAACATTACCTACATGTGTGGATTCATGTGATAAATTGACCCAATTTTACGATTTTCTCATGGAACACGGCTATAGTCGTCAAGATCTTCAGAAGATGACCTATGATAACTTCTACAGAGTATTTAAGGCAACATGGATATAAACCACCCATCGAGGCGAATTGACAATAACCACTATATATTTTATCCGACATGGGGAAAGTGAGGTCAATATTACCCATGAGTTCTCTTATAAGCTGGTGGATAAACCCCTTACTGCCAAGGGGCGGCTGCAAGCCCAACAGGCAGGTGAATATTTCAGTAAACTCCCCATTGATGCCATTTTTTCTTCTCCCCTTATTCGAGCACAGGAAACCGCCCATTTCATAACCACATGTCATCCCCAATCCGCAGCTCTGCCCGTGCACGTGGTGGAACAATTTCGGGAAGTCAATGTCGGCGATCTGGAGAAATTACCCCCTTCGAAATCCAACTGGGATCGGTCTTTTAAGACGTGGAATCGCTGGAATGCAGGAGACTACGACGCTTCCTTCCCCAACGGAGAAAATTACCACCAACTTCTGTCTCGGATGAAATTGGGCCTACACACAATTTTAAGCAATCCAAAAATTAATACTGCAATAATTGTGGGACATGGTGGTATATTTTTGGGAACATTACCGACGATCTTGACCAATCTCACCTTTTCCGACCTGGAGCAGCGATCGTGGCCCAATACGGGCATCACGGTGGCATCTCTCCGACTTGAGAAGAATCACCCTATTGGGGAAATGCAGGAATATGGTTTGGTGTCCCACTTACGGGGAAAGGCAGCCGTTCAAATCAGCGGTGCCCCGGATCCATCTCCAGATCCATCTCCAGATCCATCTCCAGAACCATCTTCAGAGCCATCTTCGGATTGAAATTCAGAATTCACTAAAAACCCCTAAATTATGTGAATGGGGACTCAATTCCGCAGAGAAAAGGCTTAAATGGATCTTTGATTCTCCCCTTCATGGATTATGCAACTCTCAAACCCTTTTTTGACGGGATTCCCTTGGTGTATCTCGCCAATTCGGTGGAAAATCACCCCCACGTTCGGGTTGTTTCCCTAATTCAGCACCGAGAACAATTATGGTTTTGCAGTGGTGCCGATCGCCCCAAATACGAGCAACTGAAGCAGAATAATAACATTGAATTCACTCTACTTGCCCGTATTGACAATGAATTCCATAATATCCGAGCCGCAGGAAATGCTCTGGAAATCACAGACTCAACGACTCGAACCGAAATGGCAGATGTAATCCCCTTCTTCCACGGCTATTGGGAAACCCCCGAAGACCCCAATTTTGTGCTCTATCACTTAGATATCCATTCAATAGAATACCATCCACCTGGAGGTAAAGAATATTTCCTCTTGGACCTGATGGTTGGCACATCCCAACGATTTGAAAAGCACTATAGGAAAACATCGTGATTATTTTAGATAAAATTAGATAAATCAGTTTACTTTGGATTTCAAAGTAAAATCGACACTTAAATATACTTGATTGAATTTAATATTAGTGATGGAAAAAATTCTTAGGGAAATCCTAGATGAATACTATCATATAAATTCAAAAATCTTCACGCCCACTCGTATTTTAATACTAAATCTACTAAAATTTCATAGGGATGGATTGCAATTTAGAGAAATGAAAGAATCCATCCGAATTTCAGACGGAAATCTGTATTCCAATCTCGAAATTTTAAAAAAACTCAATTTGATCCAATTGGAAAAAGTCCAAATTGATAATAAAATGCTTGATTGCTATTCAATTTCCAAAGAAGGCACCCAAGAATTATCCAAAATAGATAAGTGGCAGCTAAAACTCAAAACACTGGTGAAATAAATGAAAAAAGATTATCTCAAAATCCTCTCTGCGATGAAATATTTGAATTTAGAACAGATTTCTCCACCCATGGGAAAAGCAAGCAGGATATTCATTCAAAAATTTGCCTATATTCTAAAAAACACTGGATTCGATTTTTCTAATTATGACGATTTTAATTTTTATCTAAATGGAGTCTATAGCCCAAATTTAACTCAGGATTACTATCAAAATGTACCAGATCCCAAGGATATATCTTCAGTTTCCTTTCAAGAACAAGAAATCTCATCACTAGAACGCTATAGACAATTCATCTTGAATCATTCATTCTTCCGGTCGAATAAAATCGAATTTCACGAATCTATTACAACCCTCCAATATTTGAATGGACAAAATCCAGATTTTTCTGAACGCACATTGCTGAATAAAGCGAAGGAGTTGAAGAATCATCTTTCCTCCAAAATTCTGACTATTTCCTTGAATGTGATAAAGCAACTGCAATTTTCCCCAGAGTTGCTTACTCCTGAAATTCAAGACGAATTTGAATTATGGGATTCGCTAAATGACGGGTGAAAAACATGAAAATGATTCAGGAACAGGAAGTGTGGATGTTGAATCTTCAAATGGGAAGTCAATCGATTATCGGACATGAGCAAGGGAGTTCCCGCCCCTGTGTAGTAATAAAGGTTCTTTCTCAATTACAAATGGCGACAATAATCCCCCTTACTTCTAATCTATCCGCTTTACGCTTTCCCTATACTCACGAAATTATTCCATCTTCCCAAAATGGATTGTCTGCAACCAGTATCGCCATGATTTTCCAAGTTCGGAGCGTGGCCTTCAACCGATTTAAAAATAAACGAGGAGATCTCGAGATGTTGGATTATAAAGATATTAAAAATTTGATTTCTGATTTCTTACTGTAATCAAGCCAAGGAAAAATTACTACAAAAAATAACTCACAAAGCCAATACTGCTAAATTTGCATTATAATCTCGTTCTATCTCTTCTTGTATCTTTTTTGTTAATTCTTTTTCTTTCATAAATAATACTGGAATATTTTTTACAATCCCTGAGGCAATTGAAAAGCAATCAGAGAGGGCAATTGGATATCGACATTTTAATTCTCCAGCCAAAGTATGAAGTGAATCTATCTGAAGTATCTCAAACATTGATCTCATGTCATTAATTAGCATTGTAGCCTTCTTAACTCCATTTATTCGGCAGTGAATATAAAAAATTTCTGTTATCGTTAACTGATTGTATATAACCACTTTTTCAGATTTTTCTGAGAATACCAGTTCATCCATAATATGTGTAAAATTTTCATTCTCCTCTTGTATATATGCGAGTAAAACACCTGAATCAAAGACAATCTTCTGATGATTGTCTATAAACATTGCTAATTCGTCTATCTTCATAATTTATTGCCCCTAAATGGATCTTAATATGGAACTGAGTAAATATGTAAATTTGAGAGATTCATGCAAAATCTTTGTATTTTTCTTCTTGCCAATCTTTTAAGGCATTTTTTGGCAGGGTTCCACAATATTTCCGCATGGTTAATCGATTTATAACAATATTTTTCTTAGTTGACTTAAAATCTTTCAATAGTCGTTGGATTATTTCATTATAGGAAACATTCCGTCCCTCCAATTCTGATATTTTTAATTTTAAATGAAATAATTTATCTTTGGTCTGTGAATCTACTTGAATTGTGGTAACCATTTGATTTCATTCCTATAGTATTACAGTAAAAATAGTTCTATAGATACAATAGTTCTATATGTATAAAATTCTTTCGTTTCAAAGGTTTGAAAGGCACTAACGGAAAAACTAGTTTTTTGAACAATTTATGACATATTTTTTCTACCGAGTAAGAGATAAATCTCTTTCAGATTATGCATAATACCCTCAAATACTTAATATTAATTAGTTAATAATAGGATCTATGATTTCTCATATATTTTCCCCATTATACCTTGCATTTTCGAGTATTTACGAAAGTGTGCATTTTCTTTACGCCTAGGTGAAACATATTTGTCACCCTTAGAACATATTTTTACTGCCATACCTCATCCAACAGCTCGTTTGGGTGCACTTCATCGTAAAAATACCTTTCTTTAAATGGATAAATTTTCACCGAGAAAATCATAACTTACCTATCACCCGACATCCCTTTCCCATTAAATGGAATGTGAATCCGATGCCGACCAGGTGATTTGGGAGAAAATTATCAATGAGTAAATCTTGCAATACTAATACAAGCCATCTGCCCCAAACATTTTCTTGTCCCGAGTGCGGCCATAATGGTCTTCTTTCCCACAATTTGGGCCTAGTATGTCCTGTCTGCGGAATAATTAGGGAAACGATGCAATTTGACCATAGAATCCCTTTTTACCGAGATCGACATAATAATCCCCGCACCTACCATGCCCCAAATGGCTCTCCCACAACGATCGGAAAAAAGAAAGAAAGAACATCGCCCAAATATCGCAATTTGAACCACATTCAGTACATTTTCCGGGACGGATTATTGGAAGAGGCACGGAATATTTTCACCTATTATTTGGGCATCCTGGATATCGATATGAGGGTGGAGGATTTGGTAATCAATTTCGGGAAAATATACTCTAAACTGCCCAAATATTCCCGTAAGAAAAACACAGCCAACCTCTGCTTCGGAATATTGTTCAAAACTGCGCAGCCCATTTACCGTTTGAAGTTAAAATCAACCTGCAGGAAGTGTGGGTGCAATGTCAAGAAAATCCTTGCAATTTTCAGGGATCTCGTCCAATATCAACGATTATTTGAGGCAGATGATACGGCAATAATTTTGCATTCCCTCAGTGCATTACAGGAAAAATGTGGAATTCAGAGCCAGGATATTCCCTACATTCGTAAAATACTCAAGGATCCAACTATTTGCGGTCTTATGCCCCAGATAAAGGCAGCAAAGGCATTAATTTTGTATCTCAAAGCCAAACAATTAACACAATTCTTCCAGATTTTACAAAACGAAAAAATATACGATTGGATTACCCTTTTACGGTATTTGAGTGATCTAAGTTGGCGCAATTGGGTGGAAAACCAAGTCCAAACCTTGAATCTACAAGACATCGTCCAAGAGTTACAGATCTCCAAAACTCAGATATATGCGTGCTACGGTCAAGAAACGTGGATAAAATCACGTGTTGTTGAAACACCGCCGGAAGCTGTTATAAAATGTGGAAAACTACGAATACCCGAAAGATGTTTGAATGCTTTCTTTAACTCGCCCATTGTCATCCAAGGTAAAAATCAAGTAATGGGGGCAAAAACACTAATAACACTTATTCAATCGTAGGAATTTCAGAAACTTTTTTTTCAGTTTTGGAAGATATCTCCAATTTTTGTTCACAACGGGTCCGGATGCGGAGAAATTGGTCACGGGTTATAACTCCCAACTTATACTGTGCTTCCGCTTTTTCTAAGACATAAGAATAATCAAAGAAGGTTGCTGTGTGGATGCTTCTGTCTTGATGAAACTTTGGCATTATGGAAGATCTATCATGGATGACATTAATGTTTTTGGTTCGATAATTTATCGTTTTGTTTTGAATTTTGAGGTGTGGTCTAGATTCTTGGTAGGCATTAGATTTGACAATTCTCGCATCTCGGGGCGAATACATAACCTAATCTATTTGGATTTTAGATCTGGACACTGTGGGAGTTGCACTGATCATGCCAAAAAATTGAAATAGAAGGGAATATTAGTTTTCTTGGGATCATAGTCTAGCCTGGATATGGCGCTGGCCTTCGGAGCCATTGCGAGATTCATTACCAAAATCGCTTCTTCAAAGATGTCGAGGGTTCAATTCCCCCTGGTCCCATCTTTTTCATCAATTCTGATAACTTCCAGCACATTTTTCGTTTTTTATGACTTGAAAATATAGTTGAAAATTTAATTCAACAAATGTACTAATAATTTTCAGACGGGGGTTCGAATCCCTTCGGTCCCAAAATTTTTGTATACAGAATACGTATATGTTTACGAAGATTTATTACGACATATTTTTCTATTAATATTGAATGAAATTAAAACTTGATAGCTGTTCTTTAATCTTACTCCAACATCTAGAAATAATTCCTCTTGTGAATGATGTTATCGGAAAGCTTGTAATCACAGATGAGGTTTACCAAGAAGCAATTGAAGTAGGTTTAAAGAAGCAGAAGAGAATTGCTGATAAATTATATATTCATTTTGAACAAGGGTTACTTCTTCGAGTAACAAATCGCGGTCGTTTGCCATTAAAATTAGGTTTGGGCGAAGCAGAAACTCTGGCCGAGTCAAAATTCGAGCATGACAGGAAAGAGAAGGTAATTTGCGTTACTGAAGATAAAAAAGCCAAACGTGAAGCCATTAAATTACATCTAGCATTACTTGGAGTGGATTCGCTACTTGTTGAACTCTGTTTGAGAGGAAAACTGACAGAAGATGAATTTGATGAGAAAATAATTGTACTTGATAAGTATCACAAGTTAAGTTTAATTCGTATCACTGAATTGAGAAGATTCATTCATTATATTAAAGAAGAGGGAGAAAAAAGAAAAAAATGATCACAGTTAGCACGCGTATTGATGAGAAAATTTTGAAAGAAATCGAAGAAATTGCCCATGAGATGAATCTTGAGCGTGGAGTTTTAATTCGGAAATATATTTTGGATGGATATCAGGAAAACATCATTAGAAAAAATATCGACCTAATCCAACAGGGGGAAGTTTCAATTGGTCAAGCTGCTCAAAATGCAAAAGTTTCCATCTATCGGATTTTAGAAACTGCACGACAATTGAAAATCTCTATTGGGGGAGATAATTCCAGCGTAGCATATGAAATTGAAGGGATTCAAAGACGGTTAGAAGAGTGAGCGATAAGCTTGAAAGTGTTATTCATAATATAAATGTAAACTCTGAAGAGAGATTAAATAATATTTAGTCTAAGGTATCTATTTATCTTCAATTTCGGAATCTAATCCTTTAATTACATGATAGGATATTTTTATATTATCCTTGCCATTGCGATTAAGAATTTCCTCTTCACTTCTCACTTTTTTAACAAAAATCCCATTTTTCCGAACAATAATTGATATGGGCTGGTTCGCATGAAAGCCAAGCTTGTTTCGCACGACCTCGGGAGTGAAAATTTCACCCTTAGAACCAATTTTTGAAATGTATTCCATAACTAAATTGTTACTCGACATATTAATATACTTATCGAGCTTACTGCACAGCATTTACTCCATGACTTGCAGATACTTGGCTTAAATCACTTCAAAAAACCGGAGCACAAAATACAGTGGGATCGAAATTGCCATTGCAATCATTGAATATCTAAGAAAAGGATATGATTTTTGGTAATATTTACGCCGTTCTTTCCGTATATCCTTTTGATTTTTTTGATATGCCTCCAAGCACTCAGGACATCGGCGGAGAATCTTATTTACTCCACTTACTTTCATTACGGTAGTGTGTTCTTCGCAAAGTTGTTTCCCACAATCAACGCAATTGAATTTAGCCGCATTTTCACAAAAACTACAATTATCCATCTCGGTCATTTCACTAATCTCATTTTAGATTATGCTAGCTTAGAAAAAATTTTACCTTATATTCTTATGGTAGGTTTATCATCAATTCCATTGTTTGATCCCTCCAATTCCTTATGAATTCATTTCTCCTTGGGTTTCAATAATGGGCTAAAACATAATATAGGTTATACAATTTCCTTTGTAACACAATATCATTTTGAATATATGCATGAACTTCTTCCATTGGTATATCTTTCCCTTTTTTGTCTTTGAAAGAATTTAACTCCCCTTTAATTACGATCGAGAAAAATTTCACATCTTTCTTAAAAAAATCTCGTTTATGATATGAGCTTTTATTTTTTAGAAAATATTCGAAATCGGAGAGAGTGATTGCATAGCCATCCCCGGAAGTAACTTCATTAAGTATCTCAAAATCCTGTTCGGACCCTTTTTTCTTGCAGTAGGGACATGTTATGATATCCTTTTCTTCATACAGAGATTTTGCGAAATCATACGAACATTTTTTGCATCGGATCCCATCATCTGACATATTCTTACCTATTTTTACTATGTTTATCTAATCTTGCCCATTCTTGCCAATTCTTACCTATGTTAACCTATGCTAACCTATGCTTATTTATTCCATAGCTTTAATGAATATTTACACTCTTCGATTAAAATAATCTTCGATTAAATTATTAGAAATTAAAATTCAGTAATAAAAAACCACGAAAAAGATACAGAGATGACTCCAAATAGTTAGGATCTGAGTAATATATTCAATTCCGGCTCTAATTTTTGTTTTGAAGGGAGGACGTATTTTCGATAAAATTGTCTTATTCGCAGGGAGAGATATTCCATCTCTTCTTCCGACATATTCGCATGGGAAGGCAAATAGACGATGCCGTTATTAAATTTCTGATCTTTGTCGAGGGAGTCATAGGTGAAATTGAATATTTTATAGGTCGGATTGGCAATAACGGAGATATGATGCCGATTGAAAAATTCCAAAAAGGGTTGAACCAGGTTTTCGTCCATATAAATTGTATTATAGGGGGTTAAAGCACCCTTTTTTCCTTTATTTTTATACCACGGGAAAAAATAAGCCATTAGGGGAGGACTGAAGTATTTTATAAATTTTTTATACTGTGTGGTATAGATCCGCTCCATTTTCCGATGGTTATACAAGTTTTCATTCATGGATTTGAATAATCCGGGTGAAGGCTTCAACATGTAATCAAAATGCCCAAATCCGGGGTTGGATTTACGATAAGATTGCGTGATTTTCAAAACACTAATATTTTTGTTATATCTTTGGAGGAGTCGAACCACGTTGACAAAGTAAAAGAGAAAAGTACGACTATTATACAGTAAATAGGTGGGAATTTTTTTTATTAAATCCCGCAAGCGATCCCGCGGTTTTTCTTGAGGGAGGGCCAACATAGTCCGTTCCACTGCGCGAATACAATCACGATGTTTGTTTTTGATATGAACAAACCCCCCACCAAGTGCGATGGGTCTTTTATCCATAGCCATAGAGTAGAGCGCTATATCGACCACGTCATGGCTAAATTTAAGGTCAAAACTTCCTCCCTGGACCCGATCTTCCAAAATAACGCAATTATATTTCTTCTTGAACTCGATTAAGGATTCCAAATCCAAATCCTGCCCAAATAGATGTGTGATAATCACAAGATCACACTTTTCCAAAACTGGGAGATCCCCAAGAGCATTATAGTGTCGATTGAAGGGGATAATGTGAATATTCTGCAGCTTTACATTTTTTTCGATGATATTTCTAAAGGAAGTATGATTTAAAGGGGTTGTCGCCACCACAAGGTCGGGTTTGGCATAAAACTGCATACAAAGTTCTAACAAGCATCTACATGAATAACCGAGCAGTTTCATATAATTTTGATAACGGAAACAGTGTTGGAATTCTTTAGTTTCAAATAGATTGGCATAATGATGGATAAATTCGTGAGAACTGAGCGCCAAATAATCAGGGGCGACTTTAACAATGTTACTCTTCATTACAACTCATCTCAAAAATGCTACTTTGAAACAAATTTACGATAGCATAAATGTTTATACAAATGAATATTTGATCGAAGGTATAAAAATTTTCAGTCTAAGGGAAAAATATGAGGTGAGCCTTTTAGGGAACAAATGGGAGACTTTGGGAGGAATTTATGAAATGTGACTTGAAAAATATCTAAAATTGGTTGAATCAACACCACTAAGTCTTCAACTGGCGATTTGGAATCTCCCTTCAAACCCTTTAAACGATAAGAGAACCAAATATGGTTAAGATGTGCAATTTTCCATCTCTGTCATTTCACTAATCTAATATTGGTTATACAATTTCCTTTGTAATCCAATATCATTTTGAATATATGCATGAACTTCTTCCAATTTATCTTAAGGGGAATTTCACATAATATGGTAAAATGAATGTGCATTAGATTGACAGTACATCTAGGGCCTCTATTCGCTTGAAATGCTTGATATTATCCGTAGCCAGGGTGCAATCATTCTCCAAGGTAATGGCTGCAATATAAATATCATTTATTTCAATTAGTTGCCCTGTTTTTTGTAATTTTGCGTATATCTGGGCAGCGATGTATCCACTTTTTGTTGAAAACGGGAAAATTGGGTAATTCTGAACCAATTCTTTTACCGAATTCAAATTTTTTTCTCGATTCTGGGATAATTCCGCGCCGAGAAATAATTCAAAAACTCCGATACTCGGTAACCCAATAGATTTATTATGCAAAAAATCCTTCCATTCTTTTCCTCTGGGCTTTTTTCGCAAAATGTTTATGAAAATATTGGAATCTAGAAGAATCAATCAAAATCCACCTTCTTCATAAAAGTAACTTCGCTATTTCGTATGGTTTTTTGAATTCTCTCAAATTCTTCATCTTCCATATCCCACATTCCAAAAAATCGGTCTAATTTCTGTCCATTAATCTGATTTGCCAATCTAAGAAGCAATTTTGAGAAACTCTCACCCGATTTTTTTAGGGTGGTTAAAACCTCATAGACATCTTCCTTAATGGTAATTGTTTTTGTAGCCATAATGAAATTATAAATTTTGAATATTTAAATCTGTTTATGTTTGAACATACATATATATTTATATTTGTAACATTGAAAGATAATTGTGAATTGCATCCTTATCGAAATCTTCAACGGGCGGATATAAAACAGAAAAGATATTTTAGATATAAGACTAAGATAAAAAATGATGGAAATTTTCGAATTCGGAAATCATCCCCGTAATTAAGGCTGGTGAAAATATGGTTGAAATAACAAAATTGACAGAATTAACAGAAAAAGCACTTATTCTCCAGCCCTCCCCAACGATGGCCGTGAATGATATGATCCAAAAATATCTGAAGGAGGGTATTGATGTTATAAACATGAGCATCGGACAATCCCCATTTCCGGTTCACCCATTAATTCGAGAAGCAGTCGACCTCAATGCAGACAAAAATAGGTATACTCCTACTCAAGGTATTCTTCCTTTACGGGAAATGGTTGCCCAGTTCTACTCTGAATATTTTCACTTGGACTATTCACCCAATTCAGTATTGATTGGACCAGGTTCCAAAATCCTCTTCTATGCACTTCTTTTTGCCCTTAAGGGCCCACTATTTCTGCCGGTTCCCCATTGGGTTTCCTACCAGCCCCAAGCGGAAATCCTTAATAAAACGGTAATTAAAATTATTCCCGACGACAAGCTATCTCTGAAAATCTCATCCAAGGATATTCGCGAAGCAGTCAATGACGAAATTAAGCGAGGAAATCTCACGCTGAAGGATCAAAAACTCTTGCTGCTAACATACCCCAACAACCCAACAGGCACTACCTTTAGTCGTAAGGAACTTCAAGCCTTGGCCGAAACTGCCCGAGAACTTAACATGATCATTTTGGCAGATGAAATATACGCACTGACAACCTTTGATCCAAATAAAATGGCAAGTATTGCTGAATATTACCCTGAAAAAACCATAATTATAAGTGGATTGGCCAAGGATCGCTCGTTGGGAGGATATCGGGTAGGTACAGTTCTCTTACACAAAAGCATGCAAGAAGTAATGACGGTTCTTCTCCGATTTGGAGCCCAAACATGGGCATGTGTTGCGGGACCCATCCAATATGGCGCAATAGAAGCATATCGGATGAAAAAAGAACTAAAAGATTATGTTTTTCAGTGTACCGCAATCCACAAATTTATGGTCACCTATGTCTTCAAACAATTGATCTGTGGGGGGATCAATACACCCCAACCCGGGGGCGGTTTCTATCTATTCCCGAACTGGAATTTTTACAAGGAGCAATTAGCCGAAAAAGGGATTGAGACTGTATCAGATTTGGCAGAACATTTGATTTCCGAGTGGAAATTGGGAACTGTCCCGAGTTCTGCTTTTGGAATGCCGGAAACCGATTTGGGAGTACGAATTGCTGTTGTTGATTATGATGGCCGAAAAGCAATTGATCTCTGGCCGAAATTTCAACTCTCGGGCCGAAATTTCAACTCTCGGGCCGAAAATCCCCCGAGAAATATTTAGAACAGGTTGCTCCCAAGATTTTAGAAATGTGTCAAAAAATATGTGAATTTACAGAACAAATGCAAAGTTCTGAAGATCGGGAACAATCGGGCGAATAGAGTAGTATTTGCTTGAATTAGAAGAAATTGGCAATATCATAGATTTTTATGTTGTTTTTTTGTTAGAAAATTTTAATTCCGAAATGGCATTATCCAAATAATATGGGTAATGACGAAAAAGGGGGAGACGGGATATTTTTGGAAATCTCGATCATTGAAACCCAAGAACAAGACTTATCTCATAAGGAAATACTCCAGCTAATTATTGCAGATTATACAACTACCTATTATATTTCTCCATCTTCGGTAGATTACATTTCAGATTCCACATGTAAGATTTCTTTCTCGTCAGTGGAAGAATTTTGGGCATTTTATGACGTTGATTTCAATATCTATAACTATATGTATGATAACCTATTAACGAACTACGAAGATTTTCCCCGATTTCTAAAAAAGAATCTGTCAATCAAACAAAACCCAAAACCACAAAACGATGATGATTTTTATCTAATTATTAAGTTAAGAACTAATTTCATAAATCCATTAAAACGTAATTTTGAATTGACCTATAAAATAAATGAAATATTCGGGGATCAGGTTTTCAATGAGGAGGTGGCCGATGGTTATCTCAGGTTCTATAAAACTAAGGTGGATTTTGAAAACAATTTATTACCGATTAACGACATTGATGCTTGGATTGAGTGGTTCATCAACCTTGAAATCGACATAAACAATCCCATCATTCAAGATTTTCTCGACATTCTAAAATCCTGTTTGTAATTTCTTGATTTTTTACTTCCTTTTAATTATAATTCATTGAATCCATATTTTAGTTACTTATATATATTGATATCAATATGTATATAGTGACAATGGCTTCAAAAACTATCAGTATCACCGAAGAAATCTATGATCGATTGAACGCTTTGAAGGTTAAAAATGAGAGTTTCTCCCAACTATTTCAACGAATGATTGATTTATATCAGAAAAACTTTACGGAATGCTTTGGTGCTTGGAAAATTTCTTCGGAAGACTACGAAACAATTTGGGAAGATATTACTCAACGCCCTGGACGAAAATGGATGCGTACCGCAGATTTGGAGTAACTAGGATGATTCTTCTTGATACTACCGCTTGCATTGATTATTTACGTGGATATAAACCCATTAAATCCTTAATCCAAAACATGAATGACTTATTCGCAATTACAACAATTTCAATTTATGAAGTTTCCATAGGTCTGGAACGCACAAAACGAATGAAATCAGATAAAATTTATCAGCAACAGTTCCTGAGTTGGAATAAATTCAAAGCGTTAATGAAAATATTAGATTTCTCACCTAGTTGTGCGGAAGAAGCTGCAAAAATTTACGATCAACTATCTGAAAATGGGAAGATTATTGATGATAATGATATCATGATTGCCGGTATTATGCATTCAAGAAATATTAAGAGAATAATTACACGCAACCAGAAACATTTTGAAAGTATCCCAGGTATTAAGGCTGTTTCATATGAAAAACAACTCAAATAAGCCTCAAACAAATTAAATACCAACTTATTTTCACTTAATTAGACTTAATTTCATTTTATTATCATCATATTTTTTAATGCAAAAAAGAACAAGAGTATATGAGTATTTGGAAAAAACTCGGATGATGTCTTATCCTCATCCCATTAATTCTTGCCGCAATTCTCACGGTGACAAATATAGGACAGGATCCTTCGGGATTTTGGATAATCGGAGTAATTATTTTAGTGTTACTTGCTTGTGTCCTTACGATTCCTGCGGGATTGTTGGTTTGGATTGGTTCCCGAAGGGATAAAAAAAAAGCAAGAAAAAGAAGGGGACAAAGACGAGTTTCAATTTGAGAGTTTTGTAGATTGACTTAAAAAACATCATCTTTCCTAAATTTTACACAAATTCCCTTGATTCCTCTTTAATTATTTCACCAACATTAAGCTTTTAGGTTGTTGGGCATTCAATTATTCAAATAAATAAACAATTCTACAAGGTGGATACTATATCTCTTTCAAAAAAGTCAGACAAAATTGATGATTTAAAAAAAATCATCCAAGAACTTGAAGAATCACGCGAAAAATATCGCATAATTGCAGAAATGTCGGCAGTTGGTATTATGATTGTTCAAGATAGAGATATAATTTTTGTAAACCAATGGCTTGCGGATATTCTGGAATATACCGTTGAAGACATTTTGAAATGGGATTTAGATCAAGCGAATCTACACGTAAACCAAGAGGATTTGAAAGCAATCCAAAATGTTCAAACGACGACATTTCCAAATATGGATTTTCGATTGATTTCGCGGACTGGAAAGGAATATTGGGTTAGGCAATTTTCCGAAAAAATTCGTATAGGAGGCAAAATGGCGGACCAGATGATTATTTTGAATAATACTGAAAGAGTAAATATGGAAATGGAATTACGAGATTCCATGGAAAAATACCGCCAACTTTTTGAATACTCTCCAACGGGTATATTAACTTGTGATAATAATGGCAATATTCTCACTTTGAATGATAGACTACTGAAAATTCTCGATTTAACTTCCCCCGAAAAAACCAAACAAGTCAACCTACTTCAATTTCCTGAATTGCAAAACAATGGGTTTTCTAATAAATTAACCGAATGTATTCAAAACAAAGTTGAAATTAATGAAGAGGTCATCTATCAAACAGATGAAGGAATAAGAGCCTATTTCCAGTATAAACTTGTTCCATTTCTTAATAGTGAAGGAAATACGTATGAAGTACTCTGTAATGTAAATGATATAACACATATCAAACAAGCACAGGATGAAATCCGCGCAAAAGATATTTTATTCCAAAAAATGATTGATTTGGCCCCCTACCCAATAATGATATGTTCCCTCGACGGTTCTGTGCGATATGTTAATCAAAAAATTATTGAGATCAGCGGAATATCGAGTTTTGAAAATATCGGATTAAGGGAAATTTCCCAAATGATTACAATAAAAAAGAATAACCAAATTGTAAATATTGATTTCCTTCAAGAAATATGGAATAATGCGATGATCGTTGCAAAGGTTCAAGATTATGCCACAGACTTAACAATACAGCGCTCAGATAATTCAAGCATTGATTTAGCATTCACACTCTCCTTAATAGAAAATCAAATAATTCTAATTTTTGAGGACTTAACAAAGAAAAGGCAACAAGAGCATGATTGGCTCCAGATGCAGAAATTAGAATCGCTGAGTATTCTGGCAGGTGGAATTGCCCATGATTTTAATAATATTCTGGTTGGAATCGTGGGAAATATTAGTTTATTACAAATGACCGATAGTCTAGATTCGGAAACAAAAGAATGCCTGTTGGATCTTGAAAAGGCGACATTCAGAGCAAAAGGTCTAACGAACCAGCTGTTAACGTTTGCAAAAGGCGGAAAGCCCATCAAAAAAGAAGATGATATTATCCCTCTTATGAAGCAAACGATTCAATTGGTCACTCCCGGGTCAAAATGTAAAATTGCGTTTACGATAAAAGAAGGGAATGAAGGAGAAGTAGGAGAAAAATTTATAGCTAATATGGATTCAAGCCAAATCCAACAAGTCTTCAATAATCTAATAATTAATGCAATGCAATCAATGCCAACGGGGGGGACGATCTCAATCAATATTGAAAAATGTAAAACCCCCTTATTAGAAACGATCCCCATAATTGAAAATGGGTATGGATTAATCTCTATTAAGGACCAAGGGCATGGAATTCCAATAAAATTGGCCAACCGTATTTTTGAACCCTATTTCACTACCAAAGATACTGGAACGGGTTTGGGGTTGGCATCCAGCCATAGTATCATACGTAATCATCAGGGATACATACATTTTACATCTGAAAGTGGGAAAGGAACTACGTTCTATATATATCTTCCACTTAGTTCTGCAAAAAAGAGTATTTCTTCTCTTACCGAGGAAAAATTTCCCAATTATAAAAAACATGCCTTACTCATAGATGATGATGAAATGGTAGGTAAAACAATCCAAAAAATGCTCTTGAAGTTTGGAATCACTTCAGATATCGAGACCGAAGGCATTTCCGCAATTGAAACCTATAAAAGAGCGGTAGAAACTGGGCATCCATATGATTTTGCGATTATGGACCTCACAATTCCAGGTAGTATTGGAGGAAAGGAAACTTTTGAATTATTACACAAATTCGATCCAAATATTTTAGCCATAGTATCTAGTGGGTATTCTCAAAATCCAATAATGTCCAATTATGAGAAATATGGGTTCAAAGATGTCTTAGTTAAGCCCTATAACATTGATGAACTCCGAAAAAAATTGAAGACTCTATTTTCATGATGGGAAATTGGGAGGGAAACAAATTGGGAGGGAAACAAATTGGGGAGTGAGGGTTTCCCACGGGATATACATTAGAGTATCATTTTTCAGTACTTGCCAGTTTCCCTCGATGATCGGTTCTTGACAGATGATAATATGATCGGCCATTTTCAAATAATATACAGTATAATACTCTTCATCCCGGGAATAGGACCTAAACACCCACACACCCGAGGAATTGGCAGCAAACGCAGTTGCTGAAGTGAATTTTATATCTTCGGAAGCAAATTGTGCCATAGTATGGGTGAATGCTCCTTGCATCGTACCCTCTTGCTGGAAATTCTTTAAGAGATATTGGAAATATTGGCGACTATCATTTCTTGTTGATTCTTCCTTGGATTCATTGAAGAAGACCGTGCCATTATGCATGAATGCCATCCTTGATCCCGATTCATCATCAAGAAAAGGATGGGTATTTTCATAACTAACTCCTCCCTTCGATGCCGCCCGTAAGTGACCGAATATAATTCCATCGGTGGACTCCTTTAACGTTTGTACTGCAAAGTCATAGTTGGGATCCCGAAAAGCATCTGTCGGATGTTTAGCCACTAATGAAAATTCTGCATTTTCTGACCACCGGGCGATTCCCCAACCATCTTTATGCCCATT
>JABCSI010000330.1 GCA_018238965.1 Promethearchaeota archaeon | reverse complement strand
ATCTCCTTGGAACGACTGCAGTTCCTGCCCTACGTGGTGTAGATCTTAGGATCAAGCCTGGGGAATTTGTGGGGTTGATGGGTCCATCGGGATGTGGAAAAACTACTTTACTTAATTTGATCGGAGGGTTGGATTATCCCACGCGTGGCAAAATTTTCTTAGATGGGCGCGATATGTCGCGATTGGATGAAAATCAGCTTGCGGATCTCCGTCGCGACAACATCGGCTATGTTTTTCAATTCTACAACCTTTTGCCCCTACTTACAGGTTTGGAGAATGTGATGATTCCCTTGCATTTTCAGGCCAAGCTCTCTAAAAGAGCAAAAAAACGAAAGGCCATGGAGTTATTGAAGCTCGTAAAGCTAGAGGATCGGGCCGATCACACACCTTCTGAACTTTCTGGAGGTGAACAACAGAGAGTTGCCATTGCCAGAGCTTTTGCTAATGATCCTTCTATCGTACTTTTGGATGAGCCCACAGGTGATCTCGACTCCAAAACGGGGATCGAGATCTTAAATTTACTCCGGGACCTAAATAGAAAGGGCGCCACGTTCGTTGCTGCGACCCATGATGCGGCAGTGTCCGAGTATTGCACGCGAATTATACATATTATTGACGGAAAGATCGTTAAGGGCTTGGAAGTTTCCGGCCTAAAAGAGACGCCAGAGATGCGAGAAGCCCGATTACAACTCCAGGAGAATTATAAAGAAAAATGCGAGCGTCAAATTTTAGATATAATTAGGAACTACAAAAAGGAAGAAATCTTTGAGATTCGAGTTTCCAAAATAAAGGAAGGTATTAAAGCCGAAATTTTGACCAATCTACCTTTGCATTTCAATGATATAATCCAAGAATTGATCGAACGGGAAGAAATTGATGCAGATTTTAAAAATGGGGTTATATACATCGATAAAACTCGATCGGTATTGGAAGAATAACGGAGTCCGCTAAATGAATAGTTTCCTCTGGTCTTACGCAATTAAGGATCTTTTTCGTCAGAAAACACGGACGTTCTTGGGTGTTATGGGGGTTGGTGTAAGCTTATTTCTTCTCACTTCGGTCTCCTTCGTTACTGATTCAGTTTCGTATAACTTTGTGGACTTTTTAACTTTAGGGGCAGGAGATCAAGATATGGTCCTATCTTCCCGCCCACAGAATTCTTCCCAATCGAATTTTACCGAATATTATGATTATACAACCGTAGTTCCCCAAATTCGGAATGCAACAGATGAAATTGGTGATATCATCCCGCGTGGCTATTTTTATACTACTTTCGTCCCCGATAATATAACCTATGATTATCGTTGGCGGAACTCTTGGCTATGTGCAATCGATTTGGAATTTGAATACAGCATCGATTTCGGTAAGTTTCATAATTTGGAGGCAAATCTATCACTTTTGGATGGTTTACCCGTAAATTCCTGCATTGTTACACCCTCATTTGCCGAAAGAAACGATTTGGTGCCAGGAGATATTGCCCAAATCTGGATTGGGGAATTGAATAATACCGTGAATTTAACCGTTGCAAGCACATTTGAACACTCTAGAAAATTTCCTATGCATTGGGAGCCCGAAGTGGTTGTAGATTTAAGCTGGTTTGGAGAATTAGCCGACATCAGGAATAATAATACAAATTACGATCCCCAATTTACATGGGAAAATAAAGTCAATGCATTGATTTTAGTATTGGCAAATGCCGCAGAAATCTATGATGTGCGGGACGTTGAGGGATCCGAAATATTCATTTCCAATATTGGCGCAGATATCCTCCAAACTCTTGGTATTCAAGAATGGGAGATCGATTATCCAAAATTGCAGCTTCTTTTCCTCTCCGAATTTTTAACACTGACAATGAATATTCTGTTTATCACCATTGGATTGATATCTATGTTGATTTCGGGTATTCTCATTAATGGGATTTTATCCACCTCCGTGGAGGAGCGAATAAAGGAATATGGAATTAATCGAGTTTTAGGTGCGCGCAAACTCTACAATTTAAAACTAATAATCATTCAAGGGTCTTTAATTGCCTTGATTGGTACAACCGTTGGTGTTATCCTATCGGCAATTATATTGAGATTTGTAGGTGTCCCAATTGCCAATAATCGTATCGCAAGGGCAGGTGTTGATATGGCATTGACTTTCGTGATCCGCCCCCGCTCAATTTTTCTTTCTTATTTGATAGGTATAGGTGTTTCCATGGCTATTTCGGTAATCCCCGCCCTAAAAGTAATGCGAATGAAAATAGTGGAAAGTATCAACCCCTATCGAACCACAGATGAAGTTTATCATATGCAAAAAGAGGGTACTGCAAATATCAAATTAATTATTATCGGGATTATCCTTTCGGCAAATGCCGGTTTCATATATTTTCTCATCCCACGGATCATCATATCTTTTCAATTTGGCATCCTGGCATCGGTTTTGATTATCACTTTGCTAGTTTTTATGATTGGGGTGTCCCTAATGGCAATCGGATTTATGCCAATCCTGATTCGGCTGTTGGTTAAAGTTTTTGAGCCCTTCAATCAAAAACTAATGAATATCGTAAGAATAACGGTTCATCGTCACCAACGCAGGAACATGTCGACGAGTGTCATGTTTGTGCTTTCTTTTTCGTTTATATTGTTCACGACCAGCATGGTTGAAATTCAATTAAAGCAAACCGGCGGGTTAATTCAATATGATATGGGTTCAGATATTGTAATAAGATCAAGAGATCATAATTTACATGCTGCAACTGTCGATATTGTGGATGATTTGATGAGTGTTGAAGGCATTGAACGAGTCTCCTCTGTTCTTGCCAGTGCGAATGATCTAGAAGACATATATCGAGAAGAGAATAAAGATTTTGATGTCGAGATGGGGGATTTCATCAATTATGCGAGTCAGGGAGTTAGGCTTTACGGAATCGATGAGAATTTCGTAGATACACTGTGGAGCCAAGAATATGTGGTTTTCAGCGAAGGAGATAAAAATACTGCCTTTACTGCGTTGTATAATGAGGATGAAATCAATATCATAATTTCTGCGTCTTTAGCTTCTGGGCTACGTGTCCATCTTGGAGATGTTGCACGATTAACCTTTACGAGGGGAACCGAAGAAGAACCCTTTATTTGCCGTGTTGTAGGTGTTGCCAAGAGCATGCCCGGAATGGATGGACGCTTCAGTGAGAGTGGAATAGGTAGTACATTTCGAGCAGGGGGAGTGTTAATCTCTGCCGAAAACTACATAAAAGGCATGAATGTTCCCGGAGATGAAGATGCTTATATCGATAAAATATTCGTGAAGGTTCAAAACGGGTATAATTCAACGATTGTTGCCAATACGATTAAGGAACAATTTGGAGATGACTTCAATATACGAGTGGAATTAACCTCCGAGGGTATTGCAGAAGCAGAAAGAGCCTTTTTAATCGTGAAATACTTATTTTTGGCTATATTGATTGGAACTGTATTGATTGCCTTATTTGGTTTAATTACTTCCTCATATTCCTCAATATTGGAGCGTAAACGGGAAATTGGGATTATTCGTACCCTGGGATTGTATGGTCATGAAGTAGAGCGAATGTTTCTTTTGGAAAATATGATCCTCCTCCTTTCGAGTTCCACGTCGGGCGGAATTATTGGCTTCCTTATGGCCCTTGGTCTAAGCGAGAACATGACCTTGTTCATCCAGAGTCCCCGAATGATCGCCATACCGTGGGATATAATCGCAATCATTTATTCTGTATCCGTAATCACATTGATTGTGGGCATGAAATGGTTAATGCGAAAGTTGCGTTATCAAAATTTGATTGAAATATTTAGAGAGACACTGTAAAAAACTTGAATGGTGAAGCCAGATGAAATATTTTCATAAACAAACACGAACAAAGCGAATTATAATTGGTTATTTTCTACTGATTCTAATCATTGGCAATATTTCTCCTTTTATGTCCCGTTCTCCATTAAAAAACAATGAATTCCCTAGCG